>JAHZKN010000367.1 GCA_022600335.1 Alphaproteobacteria bacterium | reverse complement strand
TGATAGCTTCGAAGATTTCACGACTTGGAGTGCGTCGGGATCGTTGAAGATGCTGCAGACCCCGGTACGGCTACATGCCACGGTTGGCGAAGGCGTCAAATACCCAAGTCTCTTTGAACTGTTTGGCAGTTTCCCTGGCGGTGTTTTTATCGCCAATCCAAATCTAACGCCGGAAGAGAGTTTCGGTTGGGATGCCGGTGTTGAGATTGCAACACCTGATCGTAAAGCCCTTGTTGACGTCACCTATTTTTCGCAGAATTTGGAGAATGAAATCGACATCGATTTCTTACCCACCTTTGCGTCAACAGCGATCAACAGAACGGGGGAAAGTAAGCGTGAAGGTGTGGAAGTTGCCGGACACATCGAATTTGGACAGGGATTGCGCCTTGGCGCATCGTATACCTACCTCAAAGCGCGCGAAGATGATGGCAGTGAGGAGATCCGTCGTCCGCCGCATTCCGGCCGCTTGGATGTCAATTACAATTTCGACCAGGGTCGCGCAAATCTCAATCTCGCAGCGGTTTACAATGGTGAGATGTTTGACAAAGCTTTCAACAGCAATACTTTCACAGCGCTGCCGGTTAAACTTGATGAGTTTTTGTTGCTGACAGCGGCCGCGTCTTACAAAGTAACACCGGGTGTTGAGGTTTATGGGCGGGTCGAGAACCTTCTTGATGAAGATTATACGGAAGTTGTCGGCATCAATACCGCGCCGATTGCCGCTTATGCGGGTTTGCGGTTCACCTATGTTGAAGAGCAAACGCGCGCCTGGGCGGAGGGGCGGTAGGGAGATGCAACAATTCGTACTTCGGGTCATATGATTGTTTCGAGAGTTGCGTTAGCGGTTTGGTGGTGTGTAGCTAGTCTTTTGGGAAGCGCGTCAGCTGCTGCTGAAGCGCCACCACAACGCATTGTCTCCCTCAATCTGTGCGTTGATCAGATCCTGATTGATCTTGTAGCCCCTGAGCGGATTGCAGCGCTAAGTTTTTTGGCAACGGATGCCACGATGTCGGCCGTCGCACACCGTGCCCACGCGTACAAGCGTGTGCGCGGCGCGGCTGAAGATGTGTTGGTTCTGGACCCAGATCTCGTATTCGCCGGTCGCTATTCGACGCCTGCGACGCGTAACTTGTTACGCCGCCTTGGCAAGCGTGTTGTCGTGGTTGACCAACCTGCAACGCTGGACGGGATCCGTCGCTTAATTCGTTTATTGGCGACAGCCGTTGGGGCGGCCGAACGCGGAGAGGCGATGATTGCGGCGTTTGATCGACGTCTCGCGCATGCTGTTGACGCAAAGAACCGACGCGACGAGCATCAGCCAACGGCGATGGCGTTGGAGGTCAATAGCATTGTGTCTTTACCCGGCTCTTTGTTAGATGATGTCTTGCAGTTTGTCGGATTAAAAAACATGGCCGCCACGCTCGGTCATAGTCGTGGCGGCCGCGTCGCCCTTGAGACACTGGTTCTAACGCCACCTGATGTTTTGGTGTTAGCCAATGCGCCTGAGGACTTTAGAACCGTTCTTGCTGACAATCTACGCCACCCGGTTTTGAAAACACTACAGAGTTCGCGACCACACGTGGCGTTGCCGATGTGGAGTACGTTGTGTGGCACCCCCTATGTAGCAACAGCGGTTGAACGATTGGCTGACGCGCGGCGGCAGGTCCTGGCCGTAGGCGGCACACCATGAAGCCGTCGCTACCACTGACAATTGCAATTGGTTTGTCGCTTGTACTTTTTACAGCCTCACTATCATTGGGGCCGAGTGGATTCGGAATTCCAGGCAGTGAAGATGCTGCGCGTTTGATTCTGGAAGAGATCCGCTTGCCGCGCGCGGTGTTGGGCTTTCTGGTCGGTGGGGCGTTGGGTCTTTCAGGGGCTGTACTGCAGGGGTACTTGCGAAATCCGCTTGCCGAACCTGGCATACTTGGTGTGACCGGAGGAGCCGCGTTGGGCGCCGTCGTTGCCATTCACACCGGGCTTGCGGCGGCGTTTGCTATGGCACTTCCGGTTGGTGGGCTCGTCGGCGCAGCCCTGGCGACGGCAATTATCTTTTTGCTCGCTGGCGGTCAGTTTGGCCCGTTGACGGTGATCCTGGCGGGCGTTGCGGTGTCTGCAATTGCAAGTGCAATGACAGCGCTTGTTCTAAATTTGGCCGACAATCCTTTTGCAGTCTCCGAGATGCTGTATTGGTTGTTGGGTTCGCTCAGCGACCGCTCTCTGTTGCACGTTGCACTTGCTGCTCCGCTA
Organism: Alphaproteobacteria bacterium; assembly: GCA_022600335.1. GTDB lineage: Bacteria > Pseudomonadota > Alphaproteobacteria > Rhizobiales > Hyphomicrobiaceae > JAHZKN01. The sequence continues at coordinate 5,335 of JAHZKN010000367.1, read as the reverse complement.
ATCGCGATCGGCTGTGCTGTCTTGATGTCGACAGGCCGCGCGCTTGACGCGTTGATCCTCGGTGAAGATGCGGCGGAAAACCTCGGTGCCAATCTTAGAGTTTTGCGGTTTTCAGCAATTGTAGGTTCCGCGCTATCGGTTGGTGCAGCGACGGCTGTCGCCGGCGCGATTGGTTTTGTTGGTTTGATTATTCCGCATCTCGTGCGGCCATTTGTTGGCTATCAACCGGCGCGCGTGCTTGGTCCAAGTTTCTTTGGCGGTGCTGCCTTGGTGTTGGCTGCAGATTTGCTGTTGCGGCTTCTGTCGCCAGCGGGGGACTTTCGCCTTGGCGTTGTGACCTCACTCATCGGTGCGCCATTTTTTCTATGGCTTGTGTTGAAAACGCGACGGGAGCTTGGACCGTCATGATTTCATGTCATGCTTTAAAAGCGCGCCGTGATGCGCGTGAAATTTTGCACGGGCTTGATGTCACATTTCAAGCTGGCACCCTGACCGCGGTCGTTGGGCCCAACGGGGCGGGCAAATCAACCCTGCTTAGGGCATTGAGTGGTATTGCGTCCGATATCTCTGGTGAAATCAACATCTCCGGCACGCCGATTGGCAACATTGGGGCAAATCGGTTGGTGCGTACCGTTGCCTATCTGCCGCAGGATCACCATGTGAGTTGGCCCGTTGCTGTGCGCAATGTTGTTGCCCTTGGCCGGATGCCTTACGTGTCAAGTTTGTCAACGTTGCGCGCAAAAGATGCAGATCGTGTTGACGACGCCATGCAGGCCATGGCGGTTGGTCATCTCGGCGAACGTCCCGTAACTTCTCTATCTGGGGGCGAGCTTGCGCGTGTCCTTGTTGCGCGGCTTCTTGCGCAAGACACAGAGATCCTTTTGGCAGACGAGCCGGCAGCCGGGCTCGATCCTGCACATGGTTTGGCACTTTTTGAGCACTTCAAAAGGCTGTCTGGCCGTGGCCGTTTGGTTGTTGTGGCAATGCATGACCTGTCGTTTGCCTACAGGTTCTGTGACCAGGTCCTTTTGCTTAAAGAGGGTCGCGTCGTTGCATTTGGCGCCACGCGCGATGTTTTGACACGGGCTCAGGTTGCCGCAGCGTACGGTGTGGATGCGGCGATTGGCGAGGTCGAAGGTGTCGCAGCCGTGGTTCCAATCAAGGCTCTGACATCATAACGTCTTGTGTTGCCGCAACGATCAGCGCATAGAAACAGCCACGGCGGTCGGATTTCAGAGGGAAAAAGTTTGGGTCTTCTCAGACGCAAAGCAACAATCAATCTTGCTCTCCAAGGTGGTGGCGCCCATGGCGCTTTCACGTGGGGGGTGCTTGATCGTTTGCTTGAAAACAATGATGTTTCTATTGGCTGGATTTCCGGCGCAAGCGCTGGTGCGATCAATGCGGTTGCTGTTGCGGATGGACTAGCGGAAGGCGGCAACGAGGCAGCACGTGCTAAGTTGCGCGCCATTTGGGAAGGCGTTTACAAAGCCGGTGTACCGGACTTGATGCGCGTCAATCCGTTTTTCTTTGGCGTTGCACAGGCGGCTGCACTGAGCCATGCCGCCGGGCTTATTTCACCATATGATTTTAATCCGTTGGGTTTTGATCCCCTCCGCCAGTTGTTGACGAAGACCATTGACTTCGAGCGCTTACGGTATCGCAGCCCGGTCGAGTTGTTGATTTCAGCGACCGATGTGGCGACCGGCCAGGCACGCCTGTTTCGCCGCAAGGGACTAACTGTTGAGGCGGTCCTGGCATCCGCTTGTCTGCCAACTCTGCATCATGCTGTTGAGATTGACGGGCGCGGGTATTGGGACGGTGGCTTTTCAGCCAATCCGGATTTGGTGAATTTGGCGCTTGAAAGCCGAGTACGCGATACGCTGATCGTGCAGTTGAGCCCTGTGAATCGCAATCAGCTGCCGACCGGTGCCCGCGAGATTGCAGGCCATGTCAACTGGATGACGTTTAATGCACCTTTGCTGCGTGATATCGAAATCATCACACACATGCGTGAGGGCCTTGCTGGCGTTGGTGCCGGTCGTGGTGGGAAACTCAAGATCCTCCTTAAGCATCGCTTCCATTTGATCGACGGAGCCCAACACACAAGCAAACTCAGCGACGAATCTAAATTGAAGTCCGACAAAGCAACGTTGAAACCGTTGTTTGAGAAGGGCCGAAAAGAAGCGGATCTTTGGCTAAAGGCCCATCGTCGCCCCATTGGTTGGCGGGAAACGGTCAACCTACGGGCGCATTTTCTCGATGAATCGATCGCGGATCAGGCGAAAAAAGCCTAGCAGATTTTGATACGGTAACGGCGCTACGATTTTGCCATGGCGAGCGTTGGCGCACATAGGTGCGCATAGCCGTCATCCAGAGTTGCTCTGAGAAGGCGCTTATAGTCTGCGTAAGAGTCGTGGGATGAGGTGATTTCCCCAAGTGCAGAGCTGTCTGCATCTTGCGTGCGGATATAGACAATAGGTGCGGCCACCGGCACAAACATTGCGCCCTGTTTGTTCAGTGTTGTGATCAGTCCGCGCATTTGGCCACTTTGATCAAGCTGCGACAGGATCACCATACGCATGGCACCCTTAGTTAGCGATACGAGATGAATGAACATCGATGCGGCTGGAATATATAACCGCCCACGATGCGAGTAGGGCATGTCTGGGCGTTGGCTTTCTTCAAATAGCAAGCTTGGCCATTCTGGATCCCAGACCACGTCTGTCTTGTAGGCGACAATCTTTTCCGTATCCGTGAACGACGGGCGCACCGTTAAATAGCTGCCAATGTAGTGGTCAACCGCCGCCTTGGTGTAGGCGCCCATATACGTTGGTGCGACCGGACCGCCTCGGGCCATGAGATCCATCGGACCCTCGCCACTTGCTTCCGGGCCATCCCATTGATTGCGCAAAGTTTGGAAATCAAGTCCCAGCACCATGCAAACGTCAAATAGCGTCTGGTGGCGCACTGTTTTTCCCTGCAGCAAATTCTGTACTGTTTTTTCGTGGCAATCGGCAGCGTCTGCGAGCTCGGCCTGGGTCAGTTTCTTCTCGACCATGGCCGTGCGCAACATCTCGAGAGCGCTGCTGCGGTCAGCCGACAGGTGGCGTTTTGTCATTGGGCCATGGGCTCTATTGCGGAACACAAGTGGTGCAGAAAGATACCGGCTTTTGACGCATAACGGCAAGGGAGGGATGCCGCCGTGGGGAAGATTGCATGTATAGCGCCTGGTTCAATCAACCCGATATTCTAGTGTCTGGCGGAACTAGAGTATGATGCGACTAATCGGAATCGCATCGTGCTCTAGTTATTGTTTTTGCGCTCGATTTATCCGAAAACCGGTGTCCACTTTTCGGATCTCGCTCTATAAAAAAAGATCGGGCGGCAAAGCCTGAAAAGCTCTGCCGCCCGTCTGCTCATGACCGACCGATGGTCGATCTCACTCTGAAGTGGTCCTGAGGTACTAACCGCGACCCAGGATCTGCAGTCGAACCGGTGCAATACCAGCTCCACGCATGCCGATGACACCAGCAGCGCGCTTTGAAAGGTCAATCACACGGCCTTTGATGTAAGGGCCGCGGTCATTAATCCGCACGACAACGGATTTGCCGTTGCGCTGGTTGGTAACGCGAACGCGTGTACCGAATGGCAGGGTCTTGTGGGCTGCTGTCAGGGCGTTTGGATTGAACCAGCCGCCGGAGGCAACACGCTGTGGCTGCCAATAGTAAGACGCAATGCCGGATGTGCGGCCGCCGCCTGAATAGCGCTTTTTAGAGGTGCGCTTGGCGTACTTGCGTTTTGAATACGATTTCTTCTTCGCCTTGTAAGCTGATTTAGCCTTATATTTGCTCTTGTACTTACGGCTTGCAGCTTTGCGTTTGGTATATTTCTTTTTGTAGGTCCACTTGCGAGCAACTTTCTTCGCCGGCGCACTGCAGGCGTAAGAAGGACCCATACAACGCCACGTTGAAGCGGCTTCGGCTGAGGGTGCACTCGCCAAGACAAAGCCAACGATTGCTAATGCGAAGCTCATGATAATCCGCATTTATGACACTCCTTTTATGGGGCAAGAGCTGTTGAGTTGAAGTCTCTTCGCAGTTGCCAACGCCCTAGGCCATCAAGCACCGTGTGCCCTATTGCCGGGTTCAATTATGATTGATCAACTTTTGGCTTTTCGTGCGAAGAATTTCGTTTAGCCCAACACCAGATCCCGTTCTCTCACCTACTGTTTCCAGAGTCCCAATGATGGACCCATGTTCTGGTCGGCGGAACCAAACACTCACAACATGGCAGGTCAACGGCGTTTGTTGCGGCGCAACATCGCAACTCAGTACGGGGCCTTGATTCGCATGCGATTTTTTTGAACGTTGCACCAGAACCGCGACCGCAGGCCGCAGGAAGAGGGTGGCCGCGCTGCGTCTAAAGCACGTCACCTGGGCTTAGTGGGGCATTTGGGCGGGCATTGATTATATGCGCGATTGGCCCCAGCAGCGCGGGTGCTAGAGGCCGGCTGCAGTGCAGATCGTGCTATCATCCTCACAACTTCTGTCACCATCTAAAGATTGCGAGCGTACGCGGTTTTTTTTCAGTAAGGAGGCGGCCATGTCGAGAGGTTTAGGCATCTTAAGTATGGGACGCGCCATGAGCGTGATGATAGCGGTGATCTTTGCCGCGGCGGCTGGCCCGGCAGCTGAGGCGCGCATCGTCTGCAAGAATGGCGCGCAGAAGCAGCGCGGTCAGTGGATTGTGACGCCCTATTGTCAGGATGCCCTGCTTGGCAAAGTTGCCCGTCAGTACGGCGTCCGTGTTTCTGACAGCGCGCTGCGCAACAACCCGAACCGCAAGCGTCATGTCTGCCGTTTTGTCGGTCAGGATATCCGCGTGCGAGACACCTGTCGCCAAGTGCATCCACATGGCGGGCGCATCGGGCTCTAAGACGCCGACGAACAAACACGGCCTGCGCAGTACGGGAGAGCCTGCCGAAATCAAGTCCGGCACTCACCCGCACTGCTTTATAGTTTTTTTTGGCGCTATGCCGCAGTCAGCTGTTCGAATAAGAACTTGCCGCGCCTGACTTACCGTTTTGATGGCTGGTCGGGTCAAGATTGGGCGTGAGTTCAGATGGATCTTTGGGCCGGCGCACACTGCCATCAAAGATTGCACCCTCAGCAATGGCTAATGTTCCGTGATGGATGTCGCCTTCAACTTGCGCTGTCGGTTGCAAGGTGACGGAAGTTGCGCGCACCGCACCTTTGAGCCCACCATGAATTTCAACAGTTTCGGCTGTTACTGTGCCAACAACAGACCCTTCCTGTCCGATCAACACTTTCTTGCC
>JAHZKN010000366.1 GCA_022600335.1 Alphaproteobacteria bacterium | reverse complement strand
GCCAATAACTCTTGCCCCAGAAACGCACCTGAAAACACAATCGCAATATCTGCGAAGAGATTTGTGAATAGAGAAACCGCGACGAGCGGAGATGCCATTTTGATCCACTGTCGGCCAATACGTTCAGGTGCGGTTGCTGCTGTTAGAAAACCTGGAAATACCGACCACGCCTTCAGAGTTTGCAAAAATAAAGTAAGGAGATAAATCCCGCAGAATACGGCAACAAGCATAAGTGCGCTTGGAATCACATCAGACGCAAAAATAAACAGGAGCACGGCTAAGAAGCCGAGCGGGCGTAATAGCAATTCAGGTGCTGACGCCCAAATGAATTCGCGCTCCGCGTTGAGGGCCGATCCAAGAAAAAAACTGAGAGCAATAACGGGCACCACTAATATCCCAGCCGAAAATGCAGCCGAGGTGCTCGCATTTGCCATCAGGTAGATCCACGACAACCCGCCTGCCACAAAGACAAGCCCTGCTATCATCACTGCTAGACAGATCGTTTTTACGTATGCTGCGGCGCTTTCTGGACGATTGGAAACCCGATATCTTGAAAGCACTCGGTTTGAGATGTTTGGAAAACCAAATGTTGCAAGCAGTGCAAGCACGCTTGCAGTACTTGTAACCAGGAAGAAGACGCCAAGCGTCTCCATCGGAACAGTGCGTGCAAGAATGAGTTGCGTAAGAACTGTAATCGCTGCACCACCCAGTCGCGAACCGAGTAATACAGCTGATGTTGAAAAAAAGCCCGGCGGGCCTTGCCGTTGGCTCATTTTGCGTTGCGATCTGAAGTCCGTGGAGTACGCAAAATACGAACAACCTCACTTGCGCCGATGACAAGCATGCGGGCGATTCGGCTCCTCAATCCACGGCAGTACTGCACCTCACTTTGCGTATCGAGAATGACCCCTCGCTTGCCTGCCAATCCATTCTTAAACTGGCGCAACCCTCCCGCTCCCGCTTCACCACCGAGATCGTACCATTTGGCACCTTGCTGCTTCAATTTTTCAATGATCGACCATTGAATGGCATAGCCGGCGCGCAGGGATAACGCTTCATCTCTGCTGGCGCCGAAAATATAATACGACACATCACCACAGGTCATCACAACCGCACCTGCTATCGCGCGACCAGAATGATAAGCGAGCACGGTTTGAGGTTTGTGGGACAGAGGCAAGGACGCCTGCATGCTGCGCAGGGCGCCCATTGGATCCGTGTTGTTAAAGTTTTTTCGCGAAACCATTTCAGAATGAAGTTCAATAAAATTCGAAATTGCCTCGTCATCATCTGACCATTTGATTTCGAGATTGTTTGAAAGTGCGCGCTTTAAATTGTAGCGCCACTTCTGACCCAGACTCTTAAATTGGTCTTCTGTACTTAGTGAGAGATCTACGAGGTAGCGATTCGGGTCACGCGATTGTCGACCGGATTCAAAACCCATCTCACGGAGAATCTCGAATTCACGCGGTAATATTTGAGGGAACGGTCTCGGTACGATGACTAGTGCATGACCTTGCTCATAACAGAATTTTCGGCGTAGCATCGTAATAACAGAGCGATAGTTTTCGTAGAAAACCTTGCCGCCACGACTGCGCCAAGCCGGACCGTGCTTCACATAAGCGACGCCGCGACGAAGTCCTGGCAATCGAAAGATTATCACACACGCCCCGCCGACAGTCTTTCCTGCCCGTTCGATTGTCACACAAACCAGCCTATGCGCACCCCAACGTTCTGCTGCGAATGCCGCCGTTTGTTCAAAACTGACATCGTCAAACTGCGCAACGACTTGATCCCAGTCGTCTGGTTTGGCTGTTTTGATTTCCCAATTGTCCAGCGAACTGGTCGAAACATCGCTCGCCAATACCGTTGATGGCTCAAAGACGGTATGACGTGAATATTCTGGAATGGTCATATCTTGCATGTTCAGCTCTTGTGAGTTTCGTCTTGTTAAGATTCTGCCCAGACCGGCCAACTAGACTGGCCGAGTTGCGATGTTTTTGAATTGTCCGCGCCACCTGTTGCCACGCTGAAGAAGCTTCATCATGCTATCGCTTTGCTTAATTTTACGTTTGAGACGCAGTCGGCCTTGGAGGAGCTTTGCAACAATTTTTCCTTGCGCGCTGCAGCCCTTTATGGTTTGGCGCATTTCCGTTTTTGAATTGCACAACGCAACTTTGTAGGGTTCATCGCCAACGGAAAAATCGAGCATTTTTTGATTGTCGTTGATGGCTGTCTCAATGACGTGGTGCAACAAAATCATTCCAGGTGATGAGCGACTATGTGGGCCTTGATCGTAAGCCATAACGTAAATAATTGGACCGTTTCCAGCCGTGAGCGTGATAATTCCAGCAATGGGAAAGCCGTCTAGATCTAAAGTGATTATTTGGAGCGCATCACCACAACTATCGGCCGCGCGCGTGAGAAATTCAGTAGAACGCCTATCCTCAAATGCATTGCGTGCACCGGTTGCTACAAGTTGTTGACATTTCCACTCAAGTATACGCGAGACAGCTTGGTCTCTATCTTCTTGAGACCTGTGCCACGTGTACGAAACGTGTCCTTGCTTTGACAATTTTCGCGACTTCTCTTTCAATCGCCGCAGCGTAGATTTTGAAAATGTGGACTTAGCAAAAGATGGCCAGTCGCTCCCTAATTTGAGCGCATGGGCGCTTGATGCCTCAATGTCACTGCTGAAATGGGCAAAGGGATTCTGCATCCCAGAAAGAACACAGGGCTGGCGCAACAGACTGATGACATCTACGCCACCTATGCGAGCGATAATATCATCCCAAGCTTGTGCTGTTGCAAAGCGATCCCCATCACCAAGCAACTGTGATGCAACAATAGGAGCGTTGTAGTCATTGAGATGCTGGCCAATCCATTCCAGCGTTCTAACACCCCAGCGTTTTCTAATACACAAAGGGAGCAACGCAACGGGAACTCCATCTTCGTTCTCGCCAACCATGATCGCTAACTCTGTTTCATCCCCAGAGTCGAAGGTCGTATAATAGGATTGGAGCCATTCAAATTTCTGAAATGGGGAATGGTCGGAAACTTTCTCCAGATGCCGCCAGGCCTCATAGGCCTGAGAAAAATTGTCAAAGCACTTCCAAGAGAGAGTGTTTGGATTTCTGTGCGCGCTTGTTGTGACGTCAAGATTATAGAGTGAACGCGTCTCATTCTGGACTGGTAATTTTCCTATTTTCTTAAGACGCAGTTGATCAACGTATAACAAGAGCGTCGGCAAAGGGTCTCGCCAACTCCATGTCAAGTGCATATCTGCTTGTATACCGGACCAAATCAATTTGGTAAGTTTTTCGAATGCACGACCGACACCGATTTCCTTTTTCAAAACTGCAGACTTTATTCCGCGAAGTTCACCATAGGACCACACAAATTTCTGCCCTGTCGTTGTCGGGCCTGCGATGATATCTGCTTGTTTCACGTTCCCGTTTGCAAGTGAGACGGCAAGCTCTGAGAAACCAAGGCCCACCTGCTCTTGCACTTTATGAAGTGCAGACGTTCTTGGGTTAATTTCAAGCAGGCAGGCATTGCCGGTTTCAGGATCAATCACATACTGAGCACAACCAATGCCTGTGTAATTTAGCTCGCGAACTAAGGTGTCTGTTGGGTCAGCAACAGTGTTTTGCAGCTCCACAACTTTGCCAGATACGCACAAGCCAGTACCATCCACATGATCAGTGCGGAGATATTCGACCTGCATGGAGCTCAGGACTTTTCCAGCCTGCGACGCAAAAAAAACGTCATGACGCGGACCTGAGATATATCTTTGAACAAGCCACTTTCCATCACAGTCGGACAAACACTTCTGCGCATCCTCTAATTCAGATGCATGCTCGACAATGACTGCCTTTTTAGTCCCAATACGGCGTGCTGGCGGCAATGGTCGAATGATGAATGGGTAGCCTACGGCATCTACAAGAGTTCGCAGATCTGCGGGTGAGACAAGCGTGCGATAAACAG
>JAHZKN010000365.1 GCA_022600335.1 Alphaproteobacteria bacterium | reverse complement strand
GCGATCCGTGGCGTGTGTGGCTTATTCTTGGTGGTCGTGGTGCAGGCAAGACGCGTACGGGTGCGGAATGGGTACGCAACAAGGTATTCGGGCGTGAGGCAAAGACACAAAAACCAGCACGCCGGATTGCTTTGATTGGAGAGACACTTGTCGATGCGCGTCGTGTCATGGTTGAAGGCCTGTCGGGTCTACTGAATATCCACACCAAAGCGGAACAGCCTGAGTATCACGCCAGCAAAAATCAGTTGAACTGGCCCAACGGTGCGATCGCGCAGTTGTTTTCGGCTGAAGATCCCAACAGCTTACGCGGTCCGCAGTTTGATGCCGCGTGGTGTGATGAGTTAGCAAAATGGCGCGATGGGGAAGCAGTGTGGGACATGCTGCAATTTGCCCTGCGTCTCGGTGAGACGCCGCAGGTGGTTGTCACAACGACACCGCGACCGCTGGCATTGCTGCAAACCATGATGGATGACAATGCAACGGTCGTGACACGCGCAAAGACGACGCTAAATGCTGCCAACTTGTCACCGAATTTCATTTCAGAAGTGCGGCGGCGCTACGCCGGTGGCACGCTTTGGCGGCAGGAGTTTCTTGGTGAGATTGTTGAGGACCAAGCAGGTACGCTTTGGCGGCGCGATTGGATTGAACATCATCGCACATCTAAAGCCCCTGACCTTGTCTCGGTTGTTGTTGCTGTTGATCCACCGGTTACGGCAACGGAGTCGTCTGATAGTTGCGGCATCGTGGTGGCGGGACTTGGCGAAGATCGGCGCGCAGCCGGCGTGGCTCAACGAAGCCTGGCGGTTGCACGGTATTCAAGAACACAATGGTCACGACGATCATCCCGATATCATGTCGCTTTACCGGGATGTTGGTCATCCTGGAATTGCGCACGATGAAACACCTTGGTGTGCAGCTTTTGTTGGCGCGTGTTTGGAACGGGCTGGCGAGACAAGCACCCGCTCGCTGATGGCCAGATCCTATAGTCAATGGGGCCAGCGGCTGAGCCGCGGTCGATTGGGTGCGATCGCTGTCTTGACGCGTGGCGCTGACCCAGTTTTTGGCCATGTCGGGTTCTGGATTGGTGAAGCGACAGGAAAATTGTTTCTTCTCGGTGGCAATCAATCAAATGCCGTTACGGTTGCAGCTTTTGATCGGAGACGATTGATCGATTTGCGCTGGCCATCAGCCAGAGACCCGGAACACGAACAAGGACCGAAATCTTCTGTTCAACCAGATTTTAAACGCGCACTGGCACACGTTCTGGAAATGGAGGGTGGGTACAGCGACGATCCTTATGATCCGGGTGGACCGACCAACTTTGGAATCACGCTGCAAGTCTATGCGACGTGGCGCGACGTCCGCCTTACGTCAGCCAATCGCGCGGCAGTAAAAGCGCAATTGAAAAGAATCCCGAAGTCCGACGTCGCCGCGATCTACAAGAAGAACTATTGGCTGCGCGCCAGCTGCGCAAAATTTGCACCCGGCTTGGCGTTGATGCACTTCGACACCGCTGTCAACCAAGGTGTTGGTCGTGCGATCCGCTTCCTGCAACAGGCTGTCGGCACAGACGTTGATGGCGAAATTGGGCCTCTGACGCTGGCAGCATCCGCGCGCAAGCCTGTGCCCCAAACGCTTGAAACCTACGCTGAGATTCGCCGCAGGCACTATCGCTCTTTGCATCACTTTTGGCGCTTCGGTCGCGGTTGGCTACGCCGCGTCTCACGCACGTTGGCGTTGGCGCAAAGAATTGCTCACGAGACGGCGGCGGCGCAAATCGCGCCATCTCAGAAGTCACACATCCCTTCAACTGAATTTGAAAAGGAGGCAACCATGCCATCAAAAACCACTGCACCAGGGAAAGCCAAATGGTGGGGTCACTCGATGACCATTTGGGGCGTAGTTGTCACCACGCTGTCAACGCTATTACCAACACTCGGACCAGCGATTGGTGTCGACATCACGCCGGACCTTGTCAAAGATGCCGGTGCACAATTGGTCACGACTGTGCAAGCGATCTCTGGGCTAATGGGCACATTGATGACAATTTATGGGCGCGCCCGCGCCACCAAGCCGCTGGAACTGCGCGATGTTAGCCTACGGCTCTAACGCCCTAGAACGTCGATGGGTTATGCCGTTGGGGCGTAGGCATTCTACTCCTCCAGTGGTGTTCATTCTCGGTTCAGGCCGCGTCGGATAAGACTTGATGCGGAAGGACCAAGAATTGAATTTGGTAAAACAAATACAGCTGATGTGCGCCATCGGTGTCATGATTTTCATGGCGCCGACATTGGGCGTTGCTGGTGACAAGACCTGTATTGATCGCTGGTCGGAAGCTGCACCTGTGGTGGCAGCCAAGCGGTTGGTCAAGGTTGAAGAACTCAGCGCGCTTGCGCCTAAGAAGCTTGGTGGATCCATCGTCAAAGCGACGTTGTGCCAGGAAGATGGCAGCTACATCTATTCCCTGGTGCTACGCACCACAAAGGGCAAACTCAAGTCTGTGACCGTCGATGCGCGGCGCCCTTTTTAGGCATTGTCCACCCTCAGCTAGGACAAAAAGCCAAGGTCTGGTTATACTCTGGGCAGAACCTGAAACACAGCTCTGAGTGAGATGACAGACCCGTGCGCATACTCGTTATAGAAGATGATAAAGATCTGAACCGTCAGCTGGTCACTGCGCTGGGCGATGGTGGCTATGCCGTTGATCACGCCTTTGATGGAGAAGAGGGGTATTTTCTCGGCGAAACGGAGCCCTACGACGTTGTCATTCTGGACCTTGGGTTGCCAAAGATGGATGGCATCTCAATCCTCGAACAATGGCGTCGTGCGGAGAGAACGATGCCGGTTATTATTCTCACCGCTCGCGATCGCTGGAGCGAAAAGGTTGCGGGCATGGATGCCGGCGCTGATGATTACATCGCCAAGCCTTTTCACATGGAAGAACTGCTGGCCCGTGTCAGAGCCCAAGTGCGTCGCGCTGCAGGGCACGCCAAAAGTGAAATTGAGTGCGGGAACGTCAGGCTTGACACAAAATCCGCCCGCGTGACGAGTGATGGTCAGCAGGTCAAGCTGACGTCTCACGAGTATCGCTTGTTGGCGTATCTTATGCACCACCAAGGTCGTGTGGTGTCGCGCACAGAATTGGTCGAACATCTCTACGAGCAGGACTTTGATCGAGACTCAAATACGATTGAAGTGTTCATCGGCCGGTTGCGCAAAAAACTCCCCCCTGAACTAATTGAGACAGTCCGCGGTCTCGGCTACCGCATGCATGACGGGTCCGATGCGGCTTAACTCCCTCGCATTTCGTCTGTTTATCACATCGGCAATTTGGACGCTGATGGTGCTGCCAATCGCCGGCTTCATTATCTATGGGCTATACCGCACAGATGTGCAGGCGACGTTTGATGGTCGCTTAGAAAAGCTGGTCAATGCTGTCGCGGTTGATGCCATGGCCGGTGAAGGCGGACTGCCGAGCGTGCCCCCCAATCGCTATGAGCCACTGTTTGAAGAAATTCATTCTGGTTGGTACTGGCAAATTCAACCGCTCAATGAGCAGGACACGGGACGCAGGCTGGTAAGTCAATCGTTGGCCACCGGTCAGTTGCCATCGCCGAAAGTAGATGGCGTCAAAATAAGTGAGACAGGATCGCGTTGGCTGAATTTTGATGGGCCGCTTGGTGTACGTATTCGTATTGTTGAGGTGATCGACCGGGTTGGTCACAAAAAGGATGGCATCCCGTATTCGATTGCAGTTGCGGGTCCCGTCGATTGGCTAGAGAGCCAGTTGGCGACGTTTCGCACGCGCCTTGCCACGGCGTTGACGTTGGCAGGTCTTGGCCTGGTGGTTGTAACGTTGTTTCAGGTGCGGTTCGGACTGCTGCCACTGCGCAAAATCGAACAGGGGTTGTCGGATATTCGAACCGGTGCAGCAACCAATCTTGAAGGGGACTTCCCGGTTGAAATTGAACCGCTACAACACGAACTCAATGCTCTTATTCGCTCCAATCAAGATATTGTCGATCGTGCGCGCACGCAGGTTGGCAATCTAGCCCACGCACTCAAGACACCACTTGCCGTAGTCACCAACGAAGCGCGCGATGCTAAGGGTACGCTGGCCAAAAAGGTGACAGAGCAGGCAACTATTATGCGTGACCAAGTCAGTCACTATTTGGATCGCGCACGGATGGCGGCGCGGTCTGGGGTGATTGGCGGGGCCAGTAATGTCGCAGATGTTGTTGCTCCACTGGTGCGCGCGCTGGAACGCATTCATCAAGACCGCGGCATTAAAATTCAAGTGACCTGCCCCGACGACGTTTTGTTTCAGGGAGAAAAACAAGACCTTGAGGAAATGCTCGGTAACTTGCTTGACAATGCCTGCAAGTGGGCTGAGAGCACGGTTTACCTAACCGTCGATCGGTCGGGTGAAGCATCTGGCCAATCCCGCACGCCAGGCCGCCTGCATATTCAAGTTGAAGATGACGGACCGGGCCTCAACAAAGAACAACGCAAGCGGATTGGCAAACGCGGTATGCGCCTTGATGAAAGCAAACCTGGGTCAGGTCTCGGGTTGTCGATTGTGACGGATCTGGTGCAAACTTACAGAGGATCATTTTTGCTCGACCAATCTGAACATGGTGGGCTGCTTGTCAGACTGGTGTTGCCAGCAATCTAACACGGCCCCGATCCGCTCTTGTGTGTATGGTCCATGGCGGATCCCCACGGTGTGACCCGATGAGCGCGCAACCGGTCAAAAATTGCCGCAATCCCCCAAATGATCGTGTTTTGCTCTGCAAGAGGCCGAACTTTCGCCCGAATCTGCTTGGAAAACCATATCAATTGGGGTGCATGGGACATCTGATCCCAGTACGGTTGCCTGCGCAGTTGGAGTACTATCGCTTCGAGTCGGATTACTGGTCGCACGCTTTTCGAGCGACCGTTCGACACAATGCTTCGAACAGAATGAAGAGGTCTATCATGCGCACCGCGTGCGTTTCCATAGTTTTGGCAAGTGCGATTGCAGTTGCAGGCTGCGGACCTGAAGGTCCCAACAAGGCAGACACCGGACTGGTTGTTGGTGCTGTCGCAGGCGGTTTGCTTGGCAACACCGTTGGCAAAGGTGGTGGCCGGGTCGCAGCGACTGCAATTGGTGCAGTTGTCGGCGGCATTGTTGGCAGTGAGATTGGCCGCTCACTCGACCGGCAAGATCGTATGCTCGCGCAGCAAGCCGAATACGCAGCCCTTGAGCGTGGTTCATCTGGTCATGTGGAGCGCTGGCGCAATCCTGATAATGGTCGCTATGGCGAAGTTATTCCGTCAAAGCCATACCGCCGTGGCAACGTTGATTGCCGTGATTACACCCACAAGATCTATATCGACGGTCGACCACAAGCGATGAGTGGCACCGCTTGCAGAAATCCTGACGGGACATGGAGCAACGTGTCCTAACGGAGTAAATATTGCACAACGCGAGTTGTGCTCGATGAGTTCGAAATTTGAACCGCTGCTTCCAGGTCAACCTGGAGGCGGCGTTTTTTTTGCTTTCGGCGTGGGATGTGATGAGCAGAAGGCCGCATTTCACTACCAGGCATGCTGAAGCAACCATATGTGTAAACGCCCAGTTCTGCCTACATCGCGACGTGGCAGATTGGCTCATTCCTCAGGCTGGACTTGCGAAGGCGCGTTCGCCCTCGTATTGCAACGTACTTGTTTGGGTGCGCTTGGCCGAACGTCGTGAACGTGGATTGCCATGCGATCACCCAATTGGAATGCAACACGTGTCGTGTTCGCCCGGAGCCTGCATGCTGATCTGGATATTTTTTGCAGTTCTGACGGCTGTCATCGTCTTTGTCGTGCTTGGCCCCCTGGCGGAGCGCAGCCGAGCCGCTGAGAACACCGATGATGCAGCCAATCTTGCCGTCTACCGCGCTCAGATCACAGAAGTCGATGCGGACCTCGAACGTGGCGTGATAGGTGAAGAGGAAGCAAAGGCGGCGCGTGTCGAGTTAAGCCGCAAGTTGTTGCAGGCAACCGAACATGACGATGCCGGGAATCCCGTCCAAGCAGACACTCCGAAACGTCCAACGGCCAACCACCTGGCGATCATCCTAGCCGGCCTTATCCCACTGCTGGCGATTGGCATCTATGTGCCACTTGGATCACCAAATGTCCCGGATCAGCCGCATGCACCGCGACTGAACGAAAACCTCAAAGACGCCAGCGCAGTGAATCTACTGGCACGCGTGGAAGCTCGCTTGCGCACACATCCTGAAGACGGAAAAGGATGGGACGTGGTGGCTCCGTTCTATGTTCGCACCGGTCGCTTTGCAGATGCTGCAAATGCCTATCGCAATGCAGCCCGCCTGCTCGGAGAAACGCCGGAGCGTTTGATCGGCTATGTAAAATCCGCCATTTTGGCCAACAACGGAATTGTGACAGAGGATTTAAGACGCACGGCTGAACGCCTGAGCCAGATGGCACCGGAACGCCCTGAGCCAAAGTTCTGGCTGGCGCTGGCGCTTGAGCAGGATGGTAATCTCACTGAGGCCACAAAAGCCTATGAAGACCTCTTGAGTTCAGCCACAGAAGATGCTCCGTGGCGGGAGATGGTGCAGGGCCGACTGAACGGATTGCAAAACCCTAAGCCGGAATGAAGCAAGCTGCACAAACGAGCTTGTTCCAACACTGAAAGTCGAAATTCTGAGATGATGACCCGCAAACAAAGACGTGCCATTCTCATTGGGTCTGGAGTCGCCATTCTCTCACTTGCCGCCGTGCTGGTGTTATTTGCTCTGCGAGACACCATCGTCTTTTTTCACACACCAAGCGATGTCGCAGAAAATAAGATCAAACTCGGGGAGCGATTCCGTCTTGGTGGTTTGGTCGCTGAGGGCTCGGTAAAGCGTGGCGAAGGTGCAACGGTGGGGTTTGCGGTTACAGACACGCTTGCAACGATAAACGTGAGCTATGAAGGGATATTGCCGGACCTGTTTCGCGAGGGGCAAGGCGTTGTCGCTGAAGGACGCTTGGATGCAAGCGGCGCATTTCAAGCGGACTCCGTGCTCGCCAAACATGATGAAAACTACATGCCGGCTGAAGTGGCGAAGGCTTTGAAAGAACGTGGTGTCAAACTTGGCAAGTCGGCGACGCACCGAGATGGCACAACGAAGCCAAGTGGCGAACAGGAGCGTGATCAGAAGGCGCCGTGATAACAGAAATTGGACATTTCGCTTTGATCTTGGCGCTGGTCGTAGCCGGCGTCCAGATGGTCGTGCCTGTACTTGGCGCAAGGCAAAATGACGTCCGACTCATGCGTTTGGCAGAGCCAGCCGCTGTGGTGCAGGTGATCCTCGTGTTGATGGCGTTCCTGGCGTTGATGAATGCCTATGTCACGTCGGATTTCT
>JAHZKN010000040.1 GCA_022600335.1 Alphaproteobacteria bacterium | reverse complement strand
TTCTTCGCGCAAACTCTTAACCATTTACGCTTTGTTCAGGTCGTCGGCGTAGCCTTGGAGCTATCCAGTCATCTGGATCCTGAGTGGCGACTGCCACTCTGTTTGACGCCTCCCAGTTGACTTAAGAGCCGCTTGGTATCAAGCGGCTCTTTTTTTGCTTTGTTGGGGATAAGATCAAAGCTGCCCCGGTTTGGTGCAAGTTGTTAACTATAGCCACGTAACCTCAAAGCGTGTATGTGGTTCAAAGAGAGTAAGCGTTTGTGTCGAAGTCAATCATGAGTAATGAATCTTGCGTGGGCAGCCAGGCTGCTGCATTGGGTGTGACCGTTTCGTTTGGAGAGCAATTTCAAGCCTCTGCAAATTTTGATGTTGTCTTCAAAGAAGGCATGGCACTCGTTGAACGAACAGCCTCTTATCTTGATGGTAAGGGGCGCCAGGAGTCCAAAGGGCTCGTCCAACCCACCACAGTGCTGTACGCAACGGAAAGCATGCGCCTGACGACGCGTTTGCTTGATTTGGCGTCGTGGTTGCTTGTGCGCCGCGCGTTGAAGGATGGCGACATCACAAGTGAAGAAGCCAAGGTCAAACGCGCCCGCATCAAACTGCAGGGTCTCGGCCGTCCATCGCATACCAAAGGGTTCGATGATTTGCCGGAGGGATTGCAGGGTCTGGTTGAGGAAAGTTTCTTGCTGCATGATCGGATTGTGCAGCTTGATCGTGCGATGAATTTGGACGGCCAAATTGGCGGTGCCGACAACGTCACAGCGATCAACCCAGTGGCCGCCCAGATGCAGCGCCTGAGTGCCGCATTTGGCAGCAAGTTGAGTTAGCCGCTCACGGTTTTAGCGAACCGAAATCATCGCTTATAATGCTCCAAAAGAAAACGACCTGGATCTTGGACCCAGGTCGTTTTTTTGTTTGGTCTCAATTGGACGGGTTGGCTCAGTCCTAAAACATGCCTTCGAATTTCTTTTTGAAGCGCGACAAGCGGCCACCGCGGTCAGTCAAATGCTGATCGCCACCAGTCCAAGCCGGGTGGGTCGTTGGATCGACCTCCAGATGCAGCGTGTCGCCTTCTTTGCCGTAGGTCGAATAGGTGGTGAATTCCGTGCCGTCAGTCATGACAACCTTGATCTGGTGGTAGTCGGGATGGGTATCGCCGCTTTTCATTGCGTTAAACCTTGGTTGGATTCCCGGCGCTCAGACGCCCTCGGGTGAATTGGGATGGGCCTCTATAAGCGAGTTGGCCTTGGGTGACAAGAGATCAACGGTGCAACCGTTGGATTGACAATTTTGGCACGCATTATCGGCCTTAAGTCCAGGGTTCTAGTTTCCAATGACACGCCCCACAGGGTGCGGCAACACGGCTCGTCTACCGATACACCCCGTGCCTTGAGCCGGTCCTTTGCCTCGGGCATGGTGCCGGTCCCAATGATCGGCCGACTTTGATCAGCAATTTTGACTGCCAAGGAGCGAAGTGTGGCTAGAAGACGGCGCAGTGCAGGCGACACGGACATACATGACGAGCCTGGACGTGGTGGCCGCGTGGCGCTTGCGCCGCTGAAGATGCTCAAGCCCTACATTCTCAGGTCGCCTTGGATTTTGGTCGGCGCGCTCATTGCTCTTGTTGTGTCCGCAGGTGCCATGTTGGCCGTGCCGATGGCCGTTCGGCGAATGATTGACTTTGGCTTTGGCGCACAAGATGGCCAGTTGATCGACCAGTATTTTGCCATGCTGATCGCCATTGGGTGTGTGTTGGCGCTTGCAAGCTCGTCGCGCTTTTACCTGATCAATTGGTTGGGAGAACGGGTGGTGAGCGATGTGCGCGCCGACGTGTTCCAGCATTTGACTAAGTTGGGTCCGGTGTTTTTTGAAACCGCACACTCGGGCGAGATGATGAGCCGGCTGACGGCGGACACAACACAAATCAAAGCTGCTGCTGGCACAGCGCTCAGTCAATTCCTGCGCAATACGATTATGTTGATTGGTGCACTTGTGATGATGATTGTCACAAGTCCCTCTCTATCGACGTTGGTGCTGTTGGCGATCCCTGCGATTGTTTTACCGATGGTTGGCTTTGGCCGTGTGGTGCGCAAATTATCGCGCCGGGCTCAGGATCACTTGGCGCAAGCCTCGGCATACGCGCAAGAAAATCTCACGGCCGTGCGCACCATGCAGGCGTTTTCACATCAAGATGCTGTGGCTCAGCGTTATCAGGCGGCCGTGGAGCGCACGTTTGACGCTGCGCGCGACCGCATGAAGGCGCGCGCTGGGCTGACAGCATTGGCAATACTGTTGGTCACCACCAGTATCGTTGGCGTGCTGTGGTTTGGTGCGTCATCGGTGATTAGTGGCGATATGACCGGCGGGCGGCTCGGACAGTTTGTTCTTTATGCCTTGTTTGCAGCTGGTGCTCTGGCAGAGCTATCTGAAGTTTGGGGCGAAGTGAGCCAAGCAGCAGGATCCGCCGAGCGGTTGGCAGAACTCCTGAAAGTCGAACCGGCCATCCAATCGCCGCCGTCGCCGAAGGCGCTACCGGTACCGGCCATCGGTGAGCTTGAGTTTGACAACGTGCATTTCACTTATGCGACGGGATCAGACACGCCCGCTATTGATGGCTTGAGCTTTAAAATCAAACCCGGCGAGACCGTCGCGGTTGTTGGGCCATCGGGGGCGGGCAAAACAACACTCTTCAATCTCATTTTGCGCTTTTATGATCCGACCGAGGGGACCATTCGTCTGGATGGTGTCGATATTAAAGAGGCGGATCTTGAGCAGGTGCGATCGCGCCTTGCTCTGGTACCACAGGATGTTGCGCTGTTTGCAGATACGGTTTTGGAAAACATCCGTTATGGCTCACCGGAAGCTAGCGTCAAAGATGTGGAAGCTGCTGCCCGCACGGCACAGGCAAGCGAATTTATATCAAGCTTGCCTAAGGACTTTGACACCCAACTGGGCGAACGCGGCGTTACACTTTCTGGTGGCCAACGCCAGCGCCTGTCGATCGCGCGTGCTGTGTTGCGTGATGCGCCCATTCTTCTCCTCGATGAAGCCACCAGTGCGCTCGATGCTGAAAACGAAGCCTTGGTGCAACAAGCGCTTGACGGCGTCATGAAAAATCGCACGACGTTGGTTATTGCGCACCGGCTTGCGACGGTTCTCGGAGCGGATCGCATTTTGGTGCTTGAAGAGGGGCGCATTGTGCAAGCTGGCACACATGCTGAGTTGCTCGAACACGGTGGCCTTTATCGCCGGCTTGCGGAACTGCAGTTTGGCAGGGAAGCTGCAGAATAGTCTGCGCGCG
>JAHZKN010000364.1 GCA_022600335.1 Alphaproteobacteria bacterium | reverse complement strand
GGGCAAAATCGGGCTGGCCGGTCACTGGACATAATGCTGTAAATTCTGGAGCTGTAAAACGTGCTGCATAAAGGCTATCTGGATGCGGATTGGCGACCCGATCGAGAACCGCCTCGTCCGGGTGGGATGGCAAACGAGAGAGCTTGCCAAGATGGGTTGGATTGGATGTGTCGCTGCGATCAGACGCCATCGACCTCAGTCTCCGATCTACTCTGCCGCCATCGGTGTGCGATCCGAACCGTGGCCTGATCCATGCCCGGGACCTTGATAGATGCAGCCTTCACAACAACTGTCGCGCGCAATTTCGATCTCAGCCAAACCCGGCACGCGATTGGCCAACTTGTTCCACACCCAAGCTGCAATGCGCTCCAGCGTTGGCACGCCGAGGCCTTCAACTTCGTTGAGTAACCGATGATCTAAAGCCTGCTGTACGTCTGTGAGCGCCACCTCAAGATCAGACAAATTCATAATCAAGCCGGTTTTGGGATCGGGCTGACCCTCAATCGAAACACGCGCACGAAACGAGTGACCGTGAATGCGGGCATTGGGGTGGCCTTCCGGCGCGCTGGGCAGGAAGTGGGCCGCCTCGAAGTGAAAGTCTTTGTAGATACGCATAGGCCAAGCCCATAGGGGATTTTTGTGGCAATGGCCAGCCCCAGAGAGGTTCGAGAATGCTGCCCGGGCGAGCCTTAGAGTCGCGCCTTACAGGTGTAGAAACAGATTAGGCGATGCCAATCATTTTGTGAGTCTGCAGCGACAGCCTCCACGAGGGATGGCTCTTACAGTATGCCACGGCTGCCGTAATGTTGTCTGCCAAGTCAGGACCGTCCATGGGCTGTAAATACTGATGGCGAAAATCGAGCCCGTTCACGTCTTCGGGCATTAACCCTTTCTGCGGATAGACCAGTTTCAGCTCATCACCCGTTGTTTGCGACAGCGTGGCACCCGCTTTCGGACTGACACAGATCCAGTCAATGGCGTGCGGCACCGGTAACGTGCCGTTTGTTTCAATCGCAATTTCAAAACCAGCGCTGTGAAGACAAGCGGTAAGGCCCTCATCGACCTGCAGCATTGGTTCGCCTCCTGTAAGCACGATCAAACCCCGGTTTGCCACCGCATCATCCGGGCTGCGAACATTGATACAGGCTTTGACAAGCTCTTCCGCCGTTTCAAACTGGTCGCCACCAGATCCATCGGTGCCGACAAAATCGGTATCGCAAAATTTGCAGACTGCTGAGGCGCGATCCGTTTCCCGACCTGACCAAAGGTTGCAGCCTGAAAACCTGCAAAACACGGCCGGGCGTCCGGCGTTCGCACCTTCGCCTTGCAGAGTGTAAAAAATTTCTTTGACGGAATACATGCAGTTGAGCTTCGTCGGATTTTAGAATGGGTCGGAGCCTATGCTGTTGCTACCGAACCCTCGCTGGTGCGCCACCGTTCATACCCGGTGCTTCGCAAGGCGCAAGCCGGACAGTCGTCGCAGCCATACCCCCATGCATGGCGCTCAGCCCGTTCGCCACGGTAACATGTGTGCGTGTCCTCGATCACGAGGTTTACGAGCGGGTCTCCCCCAAGTCCCGCGGTCAATTCCCAGGTTGCAGCCTTGTCTAAAAACATCAGTGGCGTGATGAGTTGAAAGTCCTGTCCCATTCCGAGGGATAGCGTTGTCTCGAGCGATCGGATCGTGTCGTTGCGGCAATCTGGATAGCCTGAAAAATCCGTCTCACACATGCCTCCAACAAGCGTTTTGATCCCAGCGCGATAGCCGATCGCTGCTGCATAGGTGAAGAACAACAAATTGCGGCCCGGTACAAACGTTGATGGCAATCCAGCTGCAGTCATCTTTATTTCGACGTCGTGGGTGAGCGCCGTCTCGCCGAACTGTGCCAATTCCTCAAGCGTTACATTATGATCTTGTCCGAGTTTTTTGGCCCAATGGGGGAACGCACTTTGTAAATGGGTTAGAAAGATCTGCCGTTGTTTGAGTTCGATACGGTGGCGCTGGGAAAAATCAAACCCGACAGTTTCGACATGATCAAAGCGGTGCAACGCCCAGGCAAGGCAACACGCGGAGTCTTGTCCGCCTGAAAACAGAACCAGGGCTGAGTTGTGTGCCGTGTTATCGCCTGACATTGCTAGAGGCTCTTGCCGTCAAAAGGCGCAGGGCTCAGTGCTTCGAGATCGATATCATCAAGGCAGCGGACGTTGAGGGCAACCACCTCGGAGCCGTCAGGTGCTGATCCGCGCGCAAATGCACTGACGCCGCACGTGGAGCAAAATAGATGATGAATCTTTTTCTGGGCAAATTGATAATCCTGCAAGTGGTCTTCGCCAGATTGAAGCGTGAAGTCGCTGGCGGGAATAAATGAAAAAATCGCACCCCGTTTCATGCAGATGGAGCAATTGCACGAGATAACCTTTGTGAGATCGACGTTTGCATCAAAACGAACGCCACCACAATGGCAGCCTCCACTATGAGATTTCGTTTCGGCCATAGGGATCTCCTGATTGTCACGAGAGCGAATGATGGAGTGTAGCCCTGTCGCGGCTGCCTCGGGTGCGGGGTTAGCCCACCTACCCCATCGGGTCTTTGCCCGCAGGACAAGACCGGTTAAAAACCACGGCGAATGTTTCATGCCCCGCCGCCATCGGCAAGGCTTGCCAACCAAGGACACTGCTAATGACCGCCATTGTCGATATTCTGGCCCGCGAAATTCTCGATAGCCGCGGCAATCCTACCGTTGAGGTTGATGTGCATCTTGAAGATGGCGCGATGGGCCGTGCTGCTGTGCCGTCCGGTGCCTCTACCGGTGCGCATGAAGCTGTTGAGCTACGCGATGGCGATGCCGCGCGCTATCTGGGTAAGGGCGTGACCCGTGCCGTTGATGCGGTGAACAGTGAAATTTATGACACCCTGGCCGGCATGGATGCGGAAGATCAGCGCGGCATCGATGCGGCGATGATCGCGCTCGATGGTACTAAGAACAAATCGCGCTTAGGCGCCAATGCTATTTTGGGTGTGTCACTCGCTGTTGCTAAGGCCGCCGCGGAGGCGTGCAGCTTGCCACTTTATCGCTACGTTGGTGGTCCCAGCGCCCATGTCCTGCCCGTGCCGATGATGAATATCATCAACGGCGGTGAACACGCAGACAACCCCATTGATTTTCAAGAATTCATGATCATGCCGGTCAGCGCAACTTCCATTGCAGATGCTGTGCGCATGGGTGCTGAAATTTTTCACACGCTTAAGAAGGATCTGAAATCCGCTGGTCACAACACCGGTATTGGCGATGAGGGTGGCTTTGCACCCAACCTCAAAAGTGCTGACGATGCTTTGAGCTTCATCATGAAGTCCATTGAAGGAGCGGGTTATAAGCCCGGAGACGACGTCATGCTTGCGCTCGATTGCGCGGCAACAGAATTCTATAAGGATGGAACGTACAATCTCGCTGGGGAAAGCAAAACGCTAGACTCAACCGGTATGGCCAAATTTCTGGAAGACCTGGTCAATCGCTATCCAATCATTTCCATCGAAGACGGTATGGCTGAAGATGATTGGGCGGGTTGGAAACAGCTGACGGACAGTATTGGCGGGCGCTGTCAGCTCGTCGGTGATGATTTGTTTGTCACCAACACAGAACGTCTCTCTAAGGGCATTCGCGAAGACATCGGCAATTCAATTCTGGTCAAGGTCAACCAAATTGGATCGCTGACCGAGACCCTAGAGGCCGTTTCAATGGCACAACGAGCAGGCTTTACAGCGGTCATGTCACATCGCTCCGGTGAAACGGAAGACGCAACGATTGCAGATCTTGCAGTAGCGACCAACTGCGGTCAGATCAAAACCGGCTCGCTCAGCCGCTCAGACCGGTTGGCCAAATACAACCAGCTTATTCGTATCGAGAATGAGTTGGGTGACACTGCAACTTATGCCGGAAAAAGCATTCTGAAAGGCGCCAAGCAAACGGCGTAGGGCGAAGTTTGCTCGTAATCGAACAGTGTTTTACGGCGTCTTAACCCGTCTCAATTATATCTTTGAGCGTTCTCAGTCCTCTTTCTCGCGTATGAAGAACTAAGTGTGCTGCGTAGACCTATTCATGATTGGCGAAAGCTCTCCAAGCAATTCATCGTCCTGCTTACTTGCTCGGGGATTGCATCGTATTTCGCTTATCACGCAATAAATGGCCGGCACGGCCTCGAGGCAAAGCATCGGTTCCTCGAGCGGATTACGCTCCTGGAATTTGAAATTAAAGGCCTCGAGGCCGCCCGTGCTAGATATGCTCAAGATGTCGCACTCCTGACACCAGAATTGCCGAACGCGGATCTGGTTGAAGAAATCGCGCGTGACGTGTTGGGTTTTGTCCACCCTGACGATGCCGTGGTCATGACCCTGACACATGACGATGCAACTTCAACGTCTCAGCCTGCGGACCCCTAGGCTGATTGTTTAGACGATTGGTGCGGCCAGTTTTCATCCGTTCCGTCTTGCTTTTGCTGTTGCGGGCACACGTGCCGATTACCGTGCTCTATGATTGCAGCGTACAGCAGGACCCAGTGTGCAACTGTTGACCCCTGCCAGCGACTGCGTTTAATGGCGAAACCGACACGTATTATCGCAATCGGC
>JAHZKN010000363.1 GCA_022600335.1 Alphaproteobacteria bacterium | reverse complement strand
GTGCCGGCATTGGCCAACTCTGCGCCAATTTATGAACGCCCATGGGTTCCAACCAAGCCACCACAACCTATTCTACCGGAGTGGGTGAAAGCGCCAAGCGATGGCCTTCTGGGCGGCCTCAAGACTCTTCTGTCGAGCCACCACCTCGCGTCGCGGCGATGGGTGTGGGAGCAGTATGACCACATGGTGATGGGTGACACAATTGTTCAGCCCGGCTCTGATGCTGCCGTTGTGCGCGTGCATGGCACCAGCAAGGGTATCGCCGCGACTTGCGACGTGACTCCACGCTATGTCACTGCCGATCCAGCGATGGGCACCAAGCAAGCTGTTGTTGAATGCTGGCGCAATCTGACGGCAGTTGGCGCCGACCCGTTGGCGATCACGGACAATATGAACTTCGCCAATCCTGAACGACCCGAGATCATGGGCCAGTTTGTTGGTTCCGTGCAGGGCATGGCGGAAGCGTGTCGGGTCCTGGAATTTCCCGTCGTCTCTGGCAATGTGTCGCTCTACAACGAAACCAACGGCGTCGGCATTCCACCAACACCAGCGATTGGCGCGGTTGGCCTTGTGCCTGATACAAAATTTGTTTCAGATCTGGCACTGAAGCGCGACGGGGATGTGTTGATTGTTATCGGTCGCGAAGACGGTTGGCTCGGCCAATCCGTCTATCAGGAGCAATTTGCAGGTGCACGAGAGGGAGCGCCACCACCCGTTGATCTTGGCGACGAAATCAAAGCGGGTCGCTTGGTCAAAACCTTGATCCGGGAACAGATTACGTCCGCTGTTCACGATGTTTCAGATGGTGGACTGTTGGTTGCAATTGCGGAAATGGCGCTGGCGGGTGGGAAGGGTGTTGAGCTCTTCCCGTACGAGGGCCGCTTGCCTGCCCATGCCATTTGGTTTGGCGAAGACCAGGGCCGCTATGTGCTGTCGATCGCTGCAGGCGATGCAGAACGCGTATTGGAACGTGCGCGTCTTCTGGCACTACCAGCGCGCATCATCGGTCGTGTCGGCGGAGATGCACTGAGTTTGACGCATGACGGCAGCGTTTCGCTTGATGAACTCCGCCAGTGCCATGAAGGCTGGTTGCCAGATCTCATGCAAGACGCCTAAATTCAAAATCAGCTCAGCCTCAAACGAACAATGGAGACTATGCCCCAATGCCCATGGAAGCTGGCGACATCGAACGTATGATCAAGCAAGCCCTCCCAGACGCAACAGTTGAGATCCGTGATCTTGCTGGCGATGGGGATCATTACGCTGCGACCGTGATAAGCAGCGCATTTGCCGGCAAAAGCCGCGTGCAGCAGCACCAGATGGTCTACGATGCCCTTGGTGGGCGCATGGGCGATGTATTGCACGCCTTAGCTTTGACCACTTCTGTACCGCAAGATGGCCCGTGAGAATTGACTTTGAAGGCTGGCCCCACCACATAGTAGGCAGCTGAGGATCGTCGCCCGGCAACCACTACACGGTGCGACACCAACAACTGCTCCCCGACGAAAGGATGCACCCATGAGCCAGGACGCAATTAACGAAACTATTCGCACCACAATCGCTGAAAATGATGTCGTCTTGTTTATGAAAGGCAATGCAAAGTTTCCGCAGTGCGGCTTCTCTGCCCAGGTCGCCCAGATGCTTGACCACGTCGGTGTGCCCTACAAAGACGTCAATGTCTTGGAAGATGACACGCTGCGTGAAGGCATCAAAGCGTTCACAAACTGGCCAACGATTCCACAACTTTACATCAAGGGCGAGTTTGTTGGTGGTTGTGACATTGTCCGGGAGATGTTCCAGGAAGGCGAACTACAAAAGATGCTGCAGGACAAAGGCATTACCGCAGCAGCGCATGGTTAGACATCTACCGTGTCCCAACAGCGGGCATGCCGTTGGTAACTCACTATGGTGCGTGTCGGGCGCGGCCCAAGGGATAAGCAAGGCTCAATGTGCAAAGGTTGCATCAATTAACCGGAGGTAAGCTGGCGCATGCGGCTTGGTGGCCGACGGTTCTTATTGAGCTTCGCGATTATCGGTGCCGCCGTCTGTCTCGCGCTTGGCATCTCTTTGCCCATTATCAAGCTCACCAAGTATGTGTTCTGGTCAACAGAACACTCGCTGATCTCAACCGTCTACGTTCTCATTAAAGATGGCCAAGTCTTCCTTGGCATGACGGTTTTAATCTTCTCGGTACTCCTGCCTATCCTGAAGCTGTTGTACCTGCTGCTGGTCTCAACCCTTCCAATCAGCGAGCTAACCCGCCAGCACAAGCGTCTTCGCGCCCTTGAATGGCTTGGCAAATGGTCGATGCATGACGTCTTGGTGCTTGCCCTCACAATCTTCTTTATCAAGAGCCAAGGCGTTTATGATGCGGCAAGTCTCAATGGCGTCTATTACTTTACCGCTGCCGTCCTGTTGATGATCATTTCCTACGCCTGGCTGCGCACCGAAGGCCTCGCCGCCTCAAGTCAGATCCAGGTTGCAGAGCCAGCGCTCGCCAAACCTTTGTCTGCCTTCCGCAATTTCGTGCTGTCGTTTTTGATCATTGTCGCCACTGTGTTTTTTGCACTTGGCATCATTTTGCCAGTGATCCGGTTTACCACCGTCTATGTGTGGACCAACGAGCACTCTATCGCCACCATCATTTATGCGCTTTATCAGAACCAAGAATACTTTCTGACAACGGTCCTATTCCTGTTCTCAATCCTGTTTCCGTTTCTCAAGCTCTTTTACCTGCTGACGCTGGTTACCAGTCCTGACCTACCAGCCGAGTTTCGCAAACGGTCAATCTCAACCATGGAGTGGTTGGGGCGCTATTCCATGACCGATGTGATGGTGTTGGCGTTGATGATCTTCTACGTCAATTCTAGCGGCTATACGGAAGCATCCGTGCAGCCGGGTGTGTACTTCTTTGCAGCATCTGCGCTGATTACGATGATGGCCTATGGCTGGGCCAATTCCGTGCCGCCCCGATCCCGCGCCCCTTCAGAACAAACTGAGCCTACAACAGCGGCTTCCAAGGTCGGCTAACCGGCCGCTCAAAAACAAACGGGCCAGTTCCAAGGCTGACCCGTTTGCAAATTTGAATTGGCATTCGCGTTGCGTTAGCGCGAATAGAATTCCACGACTAGGTTTGGTTCCATGTGTACTGGATAAGGTACATCTGACAGCACCGGCACGCGAACAAACTTAGCCACCATCTTCCCGTGATCCGCGTCGATGTATTCCGGCACGTCGCGTTCGGCGCTATTTACAGCTTCAAGCACCATCGGAATCTGACGCGATTGCTCTTTGACCTCGATCACATCATCCGGGCGCACGCGGTATGACGCAATGGTGACCTTGCGCCCATGAACGCTGACATGGCCGTGGCTCACAAGCTGGCGGGCAGCAAACACCGTTGGCACGAATTTGGCGCGGTAGACAACTGCATCCAGACGCCGTTCCAGTAGGCCAATGATGTGCTCCGATGTGGAGCCCTTAAGCCTGGAGGCTTCCTTGTAAATGCGCAGGAATTGGCGCTCAGAAATATTGCCGTAGTAGCCTTTCAGCTTCTGCTTAGCTTTAAGCTGCTGGCCAAAGTCTGAGAGCTTGGAAATACGCCGGTCGCCATGTTGGCCGGGGCGCTTTTCGCGTTTGTTGACGGGGCTACGCGGGCGACCCCAAATATTTTCGCCTAGGCGGCGGTCAATCTTATGTTTGGCGCGAATGCGCTTGGTCATTGGTTAGCACTCCATGCAAATAGGTCCGCCTGAAATGCGGACGGCGATTGGAGCGCCCCCTCCTCTGCTCTAGGCCCGATGAGAGGTTTCCCAACAGGCGCTTGGAAGCCGACAGGCAAGACTTTCAAATTTGTCCTGCCACGGGTGCGCGGGTACGAATTACGGGCCCGAAGGCCCGCAACAGACGCATCCCCTACCTGGAGCGACGCGGCGCGTCAATGGCAGGGGCAAATTTCCAGCAAATGGAAGCCGACCCGCGACCAATTGGCCCTGCGTTTAGGCGGAAAGGCTTCTTGAGACAAGCGATCTTGCCGACACCCGACCGGTCTTAATTTGCAGGAGCAGCGGTTTCAGTGCCCTTGGTTTCTGCAGGCTTGGCCGCCTCGGCAGCTTTGTCAGGGGCCTTTTCTGGCGAGGCTTGCTTCACCGCAGGCTTGCCGCCGCCCGCCTTTTCAGACTTGGCCTTGATGACCATGCCCTTGATTTCCTTGCGCAGGCTTTCGCGTTCCTCATCGGTGCAGTCTTTGATGACCTTGGACTTGATCACCTCTTCCTTGACCACCTTACCGTCTTCACTGATCGTGGCTTTGGTTTTGCCGGCATTCAACTGCACGACGCGCTGAAATAGCTCTTTCATAAAGTGGCGTTGTTGGGCCGTCCAATTGCCCTTTTTATTGGCGCTCACGCGCGTCAATTCAAAATTGGCTGCAAACTCATCCGGCAAATCACAGGTCCGCGCACGCGCACCACGCCAGCCACCAACAATCACATCGCGGGCGACATCAATTGGGACTATCACTTCTTCTTTTTTGGACTTGTTGATGCGCACGACCGTACCGTCGCGATCTGAGAATTGGGCGCCAAGATTGTTCCAGACGAACTGAATGTACCAATTGACCGATTGATCACTGATTTGCGCTTTGGCTGGCACGCTCGTGCTCATGCTCACAACCACCAGACTGGCGGCCAATGTGAACCCCGCTCTTAGAAACAACCACATTGCTTCCCTTGCCCCTATCATTCTGAAGGATCTCTTTTTTTCGTTTCGCAACGTCTCGACCAGCGCGCCGAAGGCCTGCCTGCCGTGCCAGCGTACACTTGCCGATGCCTGCTTTTTGGTCAAGCCAGCATGGCTCATGGCAAAACTTGGCCACAACAAGGCAGCTTACGGTGCTGGCTTGCGGGCTTTGCCCTTGCCTGCAGCGAGCGTGGCAACAATGCCACGCAACGTGCGAACCTCGTGGTCCGTCGCCGCCATGCGGGTGAACATAGAGCGCAGGCTTGTCACGATTTTCGGGCGCTTTTCAGGCGGGTTGAAGAAACCAAGTCGCTCCAGTTCCGCTTCAAGATGCTCAAAAAACTGCAAGACGGCGGCTTTCGACGCCGGGCGATCGTGCCCCATATTGAGGCCTGACTCCAGCGCGCGCTCCTTTTTTGTCACCCGGCCAAGTGTCGCGGCCTGATGATCGCGCAACCATTCATAGCCGAGGATAAGCGCTGCCTGCGCCAGGTTGACTGAGGCAAAACGCGCATTCACCGGGATCATTATTACAGCGTCTGCATTGGCCACATCGATATTTTCCAAGCCACTGCTCTCGCGGCCAAACAAAATACCACACCGTTCGCCACGTTGAATGCGCGCGCGCATTTCTTGCACCGCCTGCTGAGGTGTCATCACAGGTTTTCTCAAATCCCGTTGACGCGCTGTCGTCGCTGCCAGCCAGTTAAGATCACTGATAGCGCCCTCGAGAGTCTCAAAGCTTTGCCCATGATCAATAATGTAGTTTGCACCGGAGGCTGCGATGCGGGCTTTGTCATTTGGCCAACCGTCGCGCGGTGCGACCAAACGCAAACAATCCAGCCCAAAGTTGCCCATGGCCCGCGCCACCATGCCAATGTTGTCGGCGAGCTGCGGGTCTTTAAGAATGACAACCGGTGTTGCACCATCACTGTCAAAGGCTTCGCCTGCAACATCCCCGCGACGCACGCCATGACGCAGCTTGCGCAAAATACGCCGCGCCCAATACCAGTAAGTTTCACCCGACCAGCTCTTCTCAAGCCGCGCAAGATTTGCTGCCTGCGCACGTTCTGTTCCTGATCCACAAAGCCGCACCGTGCCGTCGCCAATGACAATCTCTTTGTGATCGGCAATGAAGTCTTCAAACGTTGCAAATCCTTGTGCCTGACAGCGACGCTGGCAACCGGGACAGGTTGCATCAACCTCTGCGCAACGTTGTTCGGCACAATACGTCAAAATGCCATCGAGGCTGTCGCGGGTCAGGTCTGGAAGATCGAACTTCGCCAACGCACGATCAATCGTCTGTTCATGACAAGTATAGACAATGTCCGACACCGTGACGCTGTGATCACTGGCCAACACGGGCTCCAGCCAGCCATTGCGAACTTTTGTTTCGATTCTCAATTCCCCACCCAATCCCTGAGCTCTACGCTCCATGCTGATGGTCTCTTCAACTACACCTGAGGTCAGCGAGCAGACCCTGTGACTTGACCAGAAGCACGACGCGGTCAAGCTGCGACTGAAAGGCTCTTGGCACCAACCGCTTCTTGCCTTGGCTGCGCGAGGGCAACCGGTTATGGTCCGGCCGATTTTGACTGGCAAATGCCGAACTCGCAACGCTCCAAACATCTCAAGGCTGAGGCATCTCATATGACGAAAATTAAGGTTTCCGGCACCGTTGTCGAACTCGATGGCGATGAAATGACCCGGATCATCTGGACATTTATCAAAGACAAACTGATTCATCCCTACCTTGATTTGCCAATTGACTACTACGACCTCGGCGTTGAGCATCGAGATGCAACCGATGATCAGGTGACGATTGATGCCGCCAACGCCATTAAGAAGCATGGCGTTGGCGTAAAATGCGCGACCATTACGCCTGACGAGGCGCGCGTTGAAGAATTTGGCCTCAAAAAAATGTGGCGCAGCCCCAATGGCACAATTCGCAATATTCTCGGCGGCGTTATTTTTCGTGAACCCATTATCATGGGCAATGTCCCGCGCCTCGTGCCGGGTTGGACGCAACCGATCATCGTTGGCCGTCACGCATTTGGGGACCAGTATCGAGCAACAGATTTCAAGTTTCCTGGAGCCGGGACGTTATCCGTCAAATTTGTTGGCGAAGACGGCACAACGATTGAAGAAGAAGTTTTCAAAGCGCCGGGCTCCGGTATCGCCATGGCCATGTACAATCTCGACAAGAGCATCGGTGATTTTGCGCGCGCCTCTTTCAACTACGGCTTGACCCGCAATCTTCCGGTCTACCTTTCTACCAAGAACACGATTTTGAAAGCTTATGACGGGCGCTTTAAGGACGTTTTCCAGGACATCTTTGACGCGGAATTCAAAGCTGAGTTTGAAAAGCGTGACCTTGTCTACGAACATCGATTGATTGATGACATGGTCGCATCCGCACTAAAGTGGTCTGGCGGCTACATCTGGGCGTGTAAGAACTACGACGGTGATGTGCAGTCCGATACAGTTGCCCAGGGTTTTGGATCACTGGGACTGATGACCAGCGTGTTGATGACACCCGACGGCAAGACTGTCGAAGCCGAAGCGGCGCACGGGACTGTTACGCGTCACTATCGCGAGCACCAAAAAGGCAATGAAACGTCAACCAACTCGATCGCGTCCATCTTTGCCTGGACGCGCGGCCTAGCGCATCGCGCAAAACTTGACGCCAATGATGACCTTGCCAAATTTGCTGAAACACTGGAACAAGTGTGCATTGACACCGTGGAGGCTGGATTCATGACCAAGGATCTGGCGCTGTTGGTCGGCCCAGAGCAAAAGTGGCTGTCCACGACCGGGTTCCTCGACAAGATCGACGAAAACCTTAAGTCCGCAATGGCCGCTTAGTTAGCGCCGGTGTCTGTGCCGCCACGCCGTTGTGTTCCTGTCGTTTCTGCCGCCGGCTGCTGTGCGTTTTCTTTCACGGCTTTCGGTCGAATCGCACGACTGCTTTTACCTGCGGTACCGGCAGCACCCAACAAGGCGTCGCGAAATTCATCCCGCTTTTCATGAATGGATGCAATGACCGGTCCGACTGGAATGTCGAGCCCGACAAGAGCGGCTTCTGATAGTTGTAAGCTTGCTTCAATTGTCTCAGGCACAGCATCAGTCACGCCAAGTTGGTAAAGGTGGCGGGCATGCTCTGCATCTCTGGCACGTGAAATAATCACAACGTCAGGCCGTTCGGCTCGAACGCAAGCAACCACATGATCAATTTCAGACGGTGTGTTGAGCGTAATGATGACCGCCTGAGCCTCAGCAATACCCAGCCGCTCGAGCAGCACCATGCTCTTGGCATCACCAAAGAACACAGGCTCTTCACGCGCCCGGGCACGCATAACGATGTCGGCATCAACATCGGTAACAACATGCGGGATTCCATGTCCCGTCAACATTTGCGACACCAGGGCCCCAACCCGGCCATAGCCAATGACAATCGCCCGGGGTTGCACGTCCACATCTGGCTGTGAGGCAAGCGTCAATTGCATACTTTCATCCCGCGATAGTCGTCCCGTCAGCCTGCGTCCAAGACTATCGAGCGCCGGGATCAGCGCCATGGAAAATGCCGCTATCACTTTGACGTTGGCCCCAAGCTCTGGCGACAGGACACCATAAAAGATGGCCAAGCTCGCAACAATGAAGGCAAACTCCCCACATGGCCCAAGAAGCAGAGAAGACTCCGCCACATCAGCCCATGAAAACCCTGCCGAACGCATCAAACCTGCGACAACGATCGCCTTGAGAACAATTAGTCCAACCACTGCGCCAACGATGGTTACGGGGTCTTGCAGCAGCTTGCCAAAATCAAGACTCATACCAACGACAAAAAAGAACACACCAAGCAGCAAGCCCTTAAAGGGATCGATGGTGGCTTCGATGGCACGGCGGAACTCTGTTTCGGCCAACAAGAGCCCGGCGATAAACGCCCCTAACGCCATAGAAAGTCCGGCCGCAGCCGTTGCAAGGCCGCTTCCAACCGCAACAAGCAACGTTGCTGCCACGAATAACTCTTTATTGTCACTGGAGGCGACGAGCCGAAATAGCGGCCGCAAAATAACCGAACCAACAGCCAGGATCAGACCAATGGCGACGGAAGCCTGACCAAAGGTTTGAAACATGGCGCTGACAGCGGAGTCACTCTGCGCTGGCGCAACGATGGTCACCAACAACAACAATGGAACCACGGCGAGATCCTGAAGCAGCAAAATTGAAAATGTTGCACGCCCCGATGTGGTGGCCAAACGGTGCTGTCCCGATAACACTTCCACCACGATTGCAGTTGATGACAACGCGAGGCTCAAGGCGATGATCAGCGCTGCCGCCGCGTCGAATTCTAACATCAGTAGAAATGCGCCAATAACCGTTGCGGAAATGAGCACTTGCATACCGCCTAGCCCAAACACCAAGCGGCGCATCGTTACAAGGCGCTTGAACGACAGCTCCAAGCCAACCAGGAACAATAGAAACACAACGCCCAATTCACCGAGAAGCCCAAGCCCTTCATCGTTGTTGACCGTGATCCAGGTCAGCCAATGCGCTTCTGAGGCAAAACTACCAAGACCACTCGGGCCCAGCAGCGCGCCGGTCAGCAGAAAACCCAAAATAGTGTTGACGTTTAACCGTTGCAGCAGTGGAACAATCAATGCGGCCGTGACCAACACGATCAGTGCGTCGCGATAGACCGCGGCGTGCGGGGCCTGCGTGCTGGCAACTTCTACGGGGTCCAAACGTGGGGTTCCTATCTAGAGCACGGCATAACAACGACGCACGATTCCAATGCTGATCCTATCAGCAGTTTGGATGTTGGGGCGACGCATTCCGACCCTTACATCTTAGATTTCAAAAATTCTTCAATTGCCGCCAATGCCGCCTCGGCCTGCGCACCGTCTGGTCCGCCCGCTTGAGCCAAATCCGGCCTGCCGCCACCACCCTTTCCGCCGACGCTTTCAGATGCCAGTCGAACCAAATCAACGGCACTAAACGTGTCCGTCTTGTCTGGCGTGACCGCAACAACAATGCCGAGCTTGCCATCACTTGCTGCATTGGCGACTGCAACAACCCCGGAACCAACACGGGCACGGGCCTCATCGGCCATCGCCTTGAGGTCTTTGGACGCCACGTCCGCGACGGAAAGTTTCAAAAATTTTATTCCGGCAATGTTGATCGCACCACCAGCCCCACCCGCACTCAATGCTGCTTGTTTTTTTGCATCTGCGACAGCGCGTTCAAGTGCCTTTCGCTCATCGGCAAGGGCTTTAACGCGGGCGACAACGTCTTCGGGCTTGGTCTTCAAAAGCCCCGCAAGATCTTTGATGCGATCGTCCTGAGCGGCCAAATGCGCGCGGGCGCCACGACCGGTTAGCGCTTCAATTCGCCGAACACCTGCGGCTGAAGCGGATTCAGAGACAACGCGGATGGTGCCAATATCGCCAGTCCGGTCCACGTGCGTGCCGCCACAAAGCTCAATCGACCATGCGGATTTGTCAGGTCGGTCGGTGTTGGCGGCACCCATCGACACAACGCGCACTTCGTCACCATACTTTTCACCGAACAACGCCATGGCACCGGTTGCCAGTGCCTCGTCATAGGACATGAGATGCGTTTCAACCTGAGCGTTTTGATCGACAACCGCATTGGCCCGGTCCTCAATCTCAGTTAATTCATCCGGCGCAATGGATTTCGGGTGAGAAAAATCAAACCGCAACCGGTCTGGAGCAACCAGCGATCCCTTCTGCACCACGTGGGTGCCGAGCACTTGCCGCAGCGCCTCATGCAAAAGGTGTGTGGCGGAGTGATTGGCACGCGTCGCTTGCCGGCGTTCCGGATCAACAGACAACGTAACCGTGTCGCCGATTTTTATACCACCGGCTTCCACTTCGCCAGCGTGTACAAACAAGCTAGCAAGTTTCTTTTGCGTGTCATCAACGCGAAAAGCAGCTGTCTTTGATCCGCTGATTCGACCCTGGTCACCGACTTGCCCGCCAGATTCACCGTAAAATGGAGTCTGATTGACGACGATGTGACCGGTGTCGCCTGCCTTTAATGTTTTGACAGATTTTCCATCTTTAACCAGCGCCATGACTTTGCCATCCGCCGTCAACGCGTCATAGCCAAGAAACTCCGTCGCAGGCGTGGCGTCACGAATGTCAAACCACACCGTTTCTGTGGCTTGATCACCGGAGCCTTTCCAGGCCTTGCGAGCGTCCGACTTTTGCTTCTCCATCGCTTTGGAGAATGCAGCATTATCAACTGAGATGTTGCGAGCGCGCAGCGCATCTTCTGTCAGGTCGAGTGGAAAGCCATAAGTGTCATAGAGTTTGAAGGCCACATCACCAGAGAGCACACCACCTTTTTTGATGCCCTTCGTGGCGTCGGCCAAAATACCAAGACCTTTGGACAACGTTTTGCCAAATCGCACTTCTTCAAGCTTGATCGTTTCTGTAATCAGCGTTTCAGCACGACGCAGTTCCGAAAATGTGTCACCCATTTCATGGATCAACGTTGGAACAAGCGCATAGATCATCGGATCGGTTGCACCCAACATATGGGCATGGCGCATGGCACGACGCATAATCCGGCGCAACACATAGCC
>JAHZKN010000362.1 GCA_022600335.1 Alphaproteobacteria bacterium | reverse complement strand
TTTGCCCGGGCTGCCTTAGAAGACGCGGTGGCTTTTTTCCGTGCGGATTTTGCCTTTGTCTTTGGCTTTTTCTTAGTTGCTGGCTTCCTCAAATCGGCCTCCACGTGACCGCGATGAGCGCGGTTGATCCTTTACAACTTAAAATATGTCTCTTCGGGCGCCCCCTCTTGAAGGGAGGGCCAGTTCAAGTCAAGAAAATCCAGCCTAGGCCCGTTAAAACGTGAGGAAATCATGGCCCTGCAGCGGATTCAGGTACCGTCATCACGCACAATCAGCGGCCAGCGGCCGAAGTGGGATTCCCGCTTAACTATACATTAAGCCTACTACACTACTTATAGTTGTGCCGTCTGGATATCGCCAGTTCTGAAAACCAGCGGCATCAAGAAATGCGGAACTGAGCCTGCGATCCCTTCCACCTGCGCTCACAACCGCACCATGGCAGCTCGGCTGACAGATCGTTTGATGAATTTGCTCATGGGCCCCTCCCACCCAGGTCCAACCGACGATTGAGCAAAACATCTCGACACCAAAACGGTCTCCACCGACTGCCTCCACGTCACATCATTATGGCGTGCCCTGCGCCGTGTCTCTCCAAAGCCAGAGACACGGCGCTTTTTGTTCCCTCTCTCTACGGCCCAACGCGGCACAGCTGTGCAACCACATACGCTTTTGGCAGCGCAAAGATCCCACCTGAACTCGCAGATTTGGATGTGCGGCATTGAGAACCAATCATGTCGGCTTGCTGTCTTAGCCCCCTGTACCTAAGTTGCCGACACCGCAACGAGGGATGAACAACGCATGACGACCCAACAGGGCCAAAAATTCACCGGCACCCAGTCCTATGTTGCGACCGCGGATCTCAAGGTTGCTGTGAATGCCGCCATTACACTCGAGCGGCCTCTACTCATCAAGGGTGAGCCAGGCACAGGCAAAACGGTGCTTGCTATTGAGGTCGCAAAGGCGCTCGGCGTTCCAATCCTTGAGTGGCACATCAAATCATCCACCAAAGCGCAACAAGGACTTTACGAGTACGATGCGGTCTCACGCCTACGGGACAGCCAACTGGGCGATGAGCGTGTTCAAGACATTTCTAACTACATCAAGCGCGGCAAACTCTGGGACGCGTTTGCGATGCCTGAGCGGCCGGTATTGTTGATCGATGAAATTGATAAAGCTGACATCGAGTTTCCAAACGATTTGTTGCAGGAACTCGACCGAATGGAGTTCAATGTTTATGAAACCGGCGAGCTCGTTTCAGCGCAAAACCGGCCCATTGTCATCATTACATCAAACAATGAGAAAGAACTGCCTGATGCATTTTTGCGCCGTTGCTTCTTTCACTACATTCAATTTCCTGACGCCGAAACCATGCAAAAAATTGTTGAGGTCCACTATCCTGGCCTGAAAAGTCGCCTAGTGAGCGAGGCGTTACGTATATTTTATCAGATGCGAGATGTGCCTGGGTTAAAGAAGAAACCGTCTACCTCAGAGCTTTTGGACTGGATCAAGCTGCTGCTCAACGAAGACATTTCGCCTGAAACACTGCGCGAAACAGATGGTCGCAAATTGATCCCGCCGCTACATGGCGCACTGCTCAAAAATGAACAAGACGTTCACCTTTTCGAGCGTCTCGCATTCATGGCCCAGCGCCGCAACGACTAGATATCTGTTGCCTGCACAGTGCGTTTCAGGCTCTGCCATTTTTTTGAAGCGCAACGGGTCAATCTTCAGCTCAAATTCATAGTTGGTCGCTAAACTTATATCCATCGTCTGACACAAGACTTGATGGAGGCCATGATGGCCGAATTTTTCCGCTCTGGTAGTATCGTTGCAATGGGTGCGACTGTGATCGCAGCGGGCATCTTTGTGGTTATTGCTGGTTAACCCAACAGACCCGAGGCAGCTCGACACTGCTCCTGCACACCGGGCAACCATGACCAACAGCAAACTGTTGCGGGCCGTCCTGAATTGCGTTCATCTAGGGGAGATTCGCCAAGAGGCCTCCCCGTGCCCCTCACAACCATCACTGATACCTCTACAAAGGTGCTTCGACGCCTGAGCGATGTCGTGTCGGATCTGTTGACCCCGACACTACGGCTCGGGGTCACCGGCTTATCCCAATCCGGCAAAACGGTGTTTGTCACATCGCTGGTTCACAACCTTGTCGCCGGTGGCCGGCTGCCGTTCTTTTCCCCTGTCGCAGAAGGGCGGTTGATTGGCGCCCACCTTGAGCCACAGCCAGATGACCACCTCCCGCGCTTCAACTACGAAGCTCACGTTGCAGCACTCACCGCACCACCACCCAAATGGCCACAAGGGACCAGGCGCATCTCCCAATTGCGTCTCGTCCTCAGCTATCGCCCCGAGCGCACTTTGCAGCGCGCACTTGGTATCAAGACGCTCAACCTCGACATTATCGATTATCCCGGGGAATGGCTGATTGACCTGTCGATGTTGGATCAAAGCTTTGCGGCTTGGTCAGCTGAAGCTATTGACGTTGCGCGCGATAAACGCCATCGCGAAGCCGCCCGCGACTGGCTCGACTTTCAACGTGGCATTGACCCTTATGCGGCGGAAGATGAGGACATTGCGCGCCGAGGCGCCGGCATTTTCCGAGCCTATCTCCAAGCTGCTCGTGCCATTCCCAATGCACTTGCCACACTTGGGCCAGGGCGTTTCCTCATGCCGGGCGATCTTGCCAATTCACCGTTGCTGACATTTTTTCCACTTGACTTGCGCGGACTTGGGACATCACCGCGCGGGTCGCTCGCTGCCATGATGGCGCGCCGCTACGAGAGCTATCGCGAGCATGTGGTGCGTCCCTTCTTCCGCAACCATTTTCGCCGCATCGATCGGCAAATTGTGTTGGTCGATGTGTTGAATGCTCTGAACGCCGGGCCTGATGCCGTGACCGACTTACAAATTGCGCTCAATCAAGTGCTCAGCGCCTTTCGCCCTGGCGGCAATAGTTGGCTGGCACCACTGGTCGGGCGACGCACGGACAGAGTCTTATTTGCAGCCACAAAAGCCGACCATCTCCCACACTCAAGCTATGATCGCCTGGAAGCGATTTTGCGTGTGATGGTGGAGCATGCCCTTGAAAAAGCAGAAGGGGCAGGAAGCAACGTGCAAGTTTCCGCTCTGGCAGCGCTGCGCGCCACCCGCGAAGGCACCATTGAAAACGGTGACGATAGCTTGCCGTGCATTGTTGGCATACCTCTCAAGGGCGAACGCTTGGACGGCAAGATATTTGACGGAAAACATGAAGCCGCCATCTTTCCTGGAGACCTACCGCAAGACCCAGCCGCTGCCCTTGACGAATTCGGCAAACAGACCGCAACGCCAGGCGCAAACTTCGTCCGCTTTGCACCCCCTGTTCTCACCTCCAAAAGGGCCAACAAAAAACCCTCTAAAAAAGCCAAAAACGCATCATCACACTGGCCCCACATTCGGTTGGACCGAGCGTTAGAATTTCTCATCGGGGATTGGTTGGCATGACCCCAGCGCCTCAAACACCACGTACGCCAAAAGTTGTTGCGGCCGACGATCCTACCGTTGAACTCGTGTCGGACCCCAAGCCCGACGACACCAAAACGGCCCATGTTCCAGAACATGATTCCGAGATTCCAGCTGTTACGGCGCGCCCTACGGCACCTGTGAAAACTGGCATCAAGTGGGGCGCCATTCTCCTCTCCGCAATGGCCGGTTTAGCAGCACTTGCTGCCGCTCTCAGTTTTTCAGCATTTGTCGCAAACGTCATCACGCGCGACGATTGGATTGGTTGGTTGGGGTTTGGACTCGCGGTCATCGCG
>JAHZKN010000361.1 GCA_022600335.1 Alphaproteobacteria bacterium | reverse complement strand
TTCATCGCCAATCCCTTGGCCTTTTCAATCTCATCATCTGTGTTGACGCTGTGGAGATTGGGAATCACGAAATACGATGCGTTGTAGTGGTGAATAAAGTGACGCCGGACCCATTCCATATCAATCTTATCGTCTGGAATGCGCTGCACCGCGGTGTTGATCGCACCGTTGAGCTGACGCACCACTTCACGTGTCGGTAGGCGCAACTGTTGTGTCGTCGCCTGCCCCCAGCGCTGCACTGGTGGATTGATTAAGGCCAATGCCAACAGCCCAAGATCGACACCGAGTGTCGCCAACAAGGCAATCAAGTCACGCCCGGTAATCGGGCGGCCGTCTTCTGTTGTTGCCGCAGTTGCGTCGCGGTCTTGCGTGAAAGCCGCTGGAATGCTGGCGAGATAGGTACCGATATTGGACCATAAATTTTTGACAGCGTTGGCAACTCCGGCTGGACCTTCAGTGAACGCCGCGTCGCGCAGTTTAAGAACCGCTGGTTCCGCCGCTTGGTTTGCCGCTTGCGTTAAACGTTGCGCCAACGTTGGGTCATAACAAGAAAAGCCCGGCTTGCCC
Source organism: Alphaproteobacteria bacterium (assembly GCA_022600335.1). Taxonomy (GTDB): domain Bacteria; phylum Pseudomonadota; class Alphaproteobacteria; order Rhizobiales; family Hyphomicrobiaceae; genus JAHZKN01. The sequence goes on along the minus strand of JAHZKN010000361.1, from coordinate 2,587 downwards.
GGAGCAATGGAAACCACTGCTGCAAGAGCACGCATTTCAGATGCGGTGGATTTTCCAAGTTCGTTGGAGCGCGCAGCAATACTGCGGGCGCGACCACGAATATCAGAGGCCATGGCCTCGAATTGTTTTTGCCGTTCGGCAACCGAGCCACTGTCGAGACCAGACGCACTTTGGCGCAAACTTTCAATATCGCCTTGAATGGGAGCGAGCCAGGAATTTGCAATACCATCCCGCAGTGAAGCGACGCCATCGCGTACACTGCGTCTAGCGTTATAAAGTGGACCGCGCCCGGCACCTGAAGATTTACCACAGCTGCCACCGCTGGTTTCTTCGCGGTTCATCTGGCTATCCGACCAACTTACAACGCTGTCCAATTGGATCTTTACCGCATCAAGTCGTGCCGCCACGGCCGATGACGCATCGCGTGCATCTTCCTGCAAACCGGACAAGCTGGTGCGCGTGGCTTCGCCACCTGCGATTAGGCTCCACCAAAACCCATAGCCGAAGCCGATCGACCACAAAGCGAGAAATAGATAGAGCGGCAGCGTAATCAACCGTTGTGACCAAGAGCTGCCAATTGCTACCGTTTCACGCAACGCGAGGTACATAAGCAGCGTCAGCGCGATGACCACCACGATGATCAACATTTCGTTGGTGACAGAAAGCCCACCAACAATGTCACGCGCCTGTGAGCCACTACCCGTTTGCACGCCGATGATAAAGTCGCTCATGCCGATCCAGGTGGCGTACCCGGAAATGGCCAGCAACATCAAAGATGCAATGCCAATCAGTGCATTGCGACCAAACAAGAAGCTCAAAAAGCCTTGTCGGTTGGCACGTGGAAATTGCCCATCATCGGCCATGTCATGCTCCCATCACTCGGTACCAAGACGTTCGCGGACGAGAGAATGGACGCAAATTGGGGGCAAAACAACCTGAGACCCCGTCGATGCGGGGCCTCAGGCAAAAAACGATGCGGTTCAGCAACAAATCAAGCGCACATATAAGCTAAGACGTGCGCATATTCTGCGTTGAATTGCACGGCTCGACTGCGCGGTTGCTCATAGGCGCTGGAGTGTCAAAAACTAGCGCAGCATCCGGTGCAAGCCACGACCCCAACCGACGCTCAGTTCATCACACTCGATGGTTCCATCACGATCTGGATTGGCGTTGCGAAACAGGATGACAATGCGGCGCACCCATTCGCCCATATGAAGGCGGCCATCTTTGTTGCGGTCTGCAGAAGCAAATGCCTCAGGGGACAAACGTGTGTACGTTTCATCAGCTTCAAGCGTGCGGTCACCATCGTCATTGATGGCCTTAAAGACATGCACGCCGCGTTTCACAGCTTCGCCTGCGGTCATGCGGCCATCACTATCTGGATCAATAGCATTAAGCGCCGGGCAGCTTGCAACAGGCGCGCGGTGTCCGGCGGCAACCGGTGTTGCAGCGCTGATAAGTGTTGCCACCAGTGCAAACACGAATGATAAAGAAACAATGCGGTTCATCGGCTCTCTCCTTAAAGATACAGCACAAGAATATTCTGTCGTAGAAAGAGTTTATGACGACTGGAGGACAAAACACATCAAGGCATTTAGCCTCAGACGACTTGCCGCAGAACGTGCAAAAAGCGAGCCATTTCAAAGGCCGTCGAGGCGCATAGCAACGCCGGCAGCCGCCATGTGTTGCTTGGCCTCAGCGATGGAATAGGTGCCGAAATGGAATATGGAGGCTGCCAGAACCGCACTGGCACCGCCTTGTGCCACACCATCGACCAGATGATCGAGTGTTCCGACACCGCCCGATGCGATCACCGGAACTGTGACAGCGTCAGCAACGGCGCGCGTTAGATCGAGATCAAAACCCGCTTTGGTACCATCGCGGTCCATGCTGGTTAACAGAATTTCACCCGCCCCCAGTTCGACAACCTCGCGTGCGTAGTCAACCGCATCCAAACCCGTTGGCTTGCGACCTCCGTGCGTGAAGATCTCCCATTTTTTTGGCCGCCCCTCTTCTGACACCTGCTTAGCGTCAATGGCGACTACAATGCATTGCGCACCAAATTTTTCAGATGCCGCTTTGACAAACTGACGATCATGGACTGCCGCCGTGTTGATGGAGACTTTGTCCGCACCGGCTTCCAGAAGTTTGCGAATATCTTCCAACGACCTGACGCCACCGCCGACGGTCACCGGCATGAAACACCGCTCAGCAGTACGCTCGACGACATCGAAAATCGTATCGCGGCTTTCATGACTGGCGGTGATATCAAGAAAACATAATTCATCAGCACCCGCGGCATCATACGCCGCAGCCGCTTCAACCGGATCTCCGGCATCAATCAAATCGACAAAGTTTACGCCTTTGACAACGCGACCGTCTTTGACGTCAAGGCAAGGAATCAATCGGATTTTGAGGCTCATGGGCGGGTTAAATATCCAAGTTCGTAATCGGAACAGTCAGCCAAGAGCGCGCACTCTAGAGCATGATGCTTTAAATTGGAATCGCATCCTATCGCGCATAGCGAACACCTCCGCGACTTTGCAATCCGAAGGCTTGAGGATATTGAAACCCGGCAGGTCCGGGG
>JAHZKN010000360.1 GCA_022600335.1 Alphaproteobacteria bacterium | reverse complement strand
CAACAATACACTTCAGGCGCCTACGACTCGAGCAGCACGCTACTTGGTGAGTTAAATCCTCTGCTTCCCGGACTCTCCGTCTACGGCGACTGGCGGACAGCCGTCGCTTACAATAACAATAACGGTAAAGACGTTGCCCAGGTTGCAACCAGGTTGAACCTCGACGTTGACATCAAGATCACCGGCACTGAACGCATACACGCCTTCTTCACACCAATTCAGGACGACGCAAGGTTTACCCGACTCGAATTTGGCGGCGCCGGTGTGGATGGAAGTCTTATCGAAGAGTTTGACCCTTACCCGCAGACCTTTTTCTTTGAAGGTGACTTGGGCGCGATTTATGCTGGCCTTTCAGGCCAAGAAGCCAGCTTCGATTTACCCTTCACAGTCGGCCTCTTTCCCTTGTTCCTTCAGAACGGCATCTGGGCCAATGACGCGATCCTCGGCGGAGCATTCACACTGCCTGCCAAAAACTCGCCAGCACTTGGCCTCGCCAATTTTGACATCACATTTTTTGCAGCATTCGATGATGTCAACAACGCTGGCATCATCGGCGCAGGCAAAGACGATGATGAAAACGCAAACCTATTTGGTGTAACCGCCTTTATCGACGCCTTCGACGGCTACATCGAAGCGGGCTATGGCCTTATTCAGGGCCGTGACGAAAGAGACGGTCTACTGACACACTTCCTAACTGCGGCTTATACGCGGCGCTATTTGAATACCATATCCAACTCAACCCGTGTGTTTGCAAATTTCGGTGATGACCCACAAGGAGAAAGTGACGGCTTTGCCATTATATCTGAAAACAGTCTCATTACGAGTTTGCCGAGTACGTTGTTGCCGTACGCAAACTTTTTTGTCGGGTTTGGCAATCCTCAGCCTTTGGTCGATGGCAATGGCGCGGGCATTCTGAAAAATATCGGTATTAACTTCGAAACAGACGCTTTGACCGGCTTCCCGAAACTCGACGATACCGGATCAGATGCAGTCGGCGGCGCAGTTGGCTTGCAGTATCTTTTTGACTTGAACCAACAGCTCGTATTTGAAGTGGCCACGGTGCAGCCCTTCGACAACGATGGTATCGGCGCACAGGATGCCCAATACGGGTTTGGTGTCCGCTATCAAATCCCAATCGACCGGGCTTGGTTGTTCCGTGCCGATGCGACCTATCACATTCTCGAAAGCGCCGATGAAGACAACTTTGGTCTTCGCACCGAAATTCGCAGGAAGTTTTAAATGCGCGGGGGGATCCAATGAGCATTCGACATGTTTCTATGTGTGTGTTTTTGGTGAGCCTAGTCGCGGGCAACTCACCTATCCTCGGGTTGGGATCTAACATCGCCACAGCCGGGCCAACGCTCATCAAGTCCGACAAACACGCCAAGTCTCATGTGGTTCCGATCAAACGCAAACGCCGCCGTCGCGTTCGCATCCGTCTGCCGCGGGGTCCCAGCTATATCTACTATGACTACCCGTACTACTATAGCCGTGGCTTCTATCCGAAGCACATCGGCGGCTATGTCTATTACCCCAACATCCCAATTTACTATCCACGACACCGTGAACGATGCGCTGATTTCCGTCGGCGGTGCAAAGCAAACTGGAAAAAGAAAAAGAGGTCACGGTTACGCAATCGCAAAAGGAGACACTGTAAATGTCGTTGACATGGCCCGGCAGACACCCGGCGTTGATTATGGCAGCCAGCGGTTTCGTGCTCGTTGCCGGCATGGGTATTGCAACAACTGTGCTCAAAGAAACACCTCGCTCACCTGAGCAACTGCACACGGTTTCCAATGCACGGCCAACAACGGGTTCAGACAGAGCACTTGCTGCACGTCTCAAAAACTACGCACAATCGATCGATGGAAAAAATTACTCAACAAAGCCAACTGCAAGTAAATTGCTTCCGGATGTCAAAACGATGATTGAGCGGCTCGAAACCCGGCTTAAAACCACGCCAGAAGACACGGAAGGTTGGCGGATGCTCGGCTGGTCATACTTCAACATGGCGCGTTACAAACAGGCTGTCGCCGCGTATGCAAAAGCGGTAGAACTCGATCCGAAATCAAGCGATCTAGCGCGCGCCTACAAAATCGCCAAGGCCAAGGACTCAGAAGTAAATCATCAACCCGCAACACCGTCGGGACAAACGACGGCAGATGACATGCCCGGTGAAAAACAAACCGCACATAAAGAAATGAGCCCAGCAGAAACACCGACCCGCCGGCATGACCCCGCCATTCGATCCATGGTCGATGGCTTGGCAGAGCGCCTCGCGCGTGCGCCCCGCGACGTTGCTGGCTGGACCCGCCTCATGCGATCACGCGTAGTACTCGGCGAGGAAGACGTCGCGATCACAGCATTCCGCGCGGCGCTTGACGTCTTCAAGGACGACTCAGCGGCATCTGGCAAAATCATGACCGCTGCAATTGAACTTGGCTTGGCGACCGAATGACGGTTCTAAAATTATTTTTTGAGAACGCTTTGGCTGCCGCAACTTCTGACAGATGCGATCATTGTGCTCACACATAGGACTTGTTGAAGAGAAGTCCGT
>JAHZKN010000359.1 GCA_022600335.1 Alphaproteobacteria bacterium | reverse complement strand
GGTGTCACTGTCAACTTCGCTGTTGCCTTCAAAAGCAACTTGATTGATGACCGGGTTTTCGACGACGGCGATAACCGCTGTTGAGCCTTCTTGATAGATCTGAACGTCGGCAAACAGGCCGGTTGCGAACAACGCGCGCAACGACGCGTCGACTTTGCCAGCGTTGTAGGCGTCACCAACTGAAAAACGAAGATACGAGCGCACGGTCTCCGGCTCGACACGCCGGTTACCTTCTACAGCGATTTGACGGATGACACTTTGGGCGTGCGCAGCCGACGCAAAAACAGCGACCTCGGCAATTATGCCAGTCGCTGGAATCCCAAGACCGAGAAGCAAATATAGACGCCAGCCCCCCGGCGACTGGAGCAAATGCTGCAGCATTCGGGGTTATACCCTCGTTATTATTGCCGACCCCCCTCTAGGCACATGAGATCTGTCGGCAAACCCAATCTCATGTCACGCAACTCAAACGTCAGCCCCCGGAATGGCCGCACCCCCCACCGATGCGAATCAGCACTCCAGGACACTGTTTTAATGAAACCTTTCTAGCGATTCAAAGGCGCAACTGGAAGTGGCAAGATTACGTCACCAAATCCAAATTCAGCCGGGCCCTACGATCCACCTCTTGATGATCGGTAAGTCATTGAAAGTAGCGAATATCATGAGACTGAGGACAACCGCCATTCCGATCCGAAATCCGATCTCTTGGCTGCGCTCACTGAGCGGTCTGCGGCGCAACGCCTCAATCGCATAAAACATCAAATGACCACCGTCCAATAACGGGATCGGAAAAAGGTTGATCAGGCCTACGCTAACGGAAATGAACGCCGTTAAAAATATCAAGTCGATTGACGATTGTTTGGCCACTTTGCCGGCCAAATCAGCGATTCTGGCTGGACCACCGAGCTGATCTGCCGGCTGGCGACCGATAATCACATCTGAAAGATAGGTGAGCGTGGTGGTAACGATCATCCAGGTGCGTTCACACCCGAGACCAACAGACTCGAAAACACCAGGTTTGTGAACCCGCGTCGCGGCGGCACCGACAACCGGTCTGATGCCGATCAGATAGGTTTTGATCTCATCGCCACCAATGTCCTTTTGCACCTTGAGTTCCGGAACCACGGTTAGAGAGAGACGCTGCTGGCTGCGGTCAACCTCAAATTTCATATCGCGTCCACCGCTGGTGAGCACGCGCTGCTTAACCTGCTCAAAGGACTGGATCGCTTCGCCGTCGATCGCGACAATTAAGTCCCCGGATGCAAACCCTGCCGTCTCTGCTGCACTTCCGGCAAGCACCTGGTCAACCTTAGGCTCCAGCGTCCGCACGCCAAGCACCAGAAACCAGATCGAAAAAATCAGTATTGCTAGTAAAAAATTGGCAATCGGTCCTGCGGCAACCACGGCAGCGCGCTGCCAAAGGGGCTTGTGATGGAAAGAGCCCGCACGCTCTTTCTCGGTCATGGTCTTAAGGGCGTCCGATGACGGCTTGCTGGCGGCATTGTCATCGTCCATAAATTTGACATATCCGCCAAGGGGAATCCAAGCCATCCGCCAACGTGTGCCGTGGCGATCAATGAAGCCAAAGATCTCTTTGCCAAACCCAATTGAAAACGTCGTGACCTTGACTCCACACCAGCGCGCCACCAAAAAATGACCGAGCTCGTGAATGAAGACCACGACTGTGAGCACAAACAAAAATGGTACTGCAACTTGCAGAAACCCCAATATATTGGCCACTAAACTGGCTACCATTGCGCAAGTCATCCTTCCAAATCTACATCATCGGTGCGTCTCTGGCCGCGAAGCCCCTGTCATAACCCAGCGAACAATCCAACGCACTCCAGGCCTGCCCCTGGCGTCATAGCCTCAAAATTCACAGCAAAAATTGGTCCAACTACGGCCCGCCATCGAGCCGCGAACCAGATAGCATGCGCGCTTCCCGGTCAACATCGAGCACGTCTTTGAGTGAACATACCCGCCCCGTCAACCCTAACGCCTCACACCGGTCTAATGTCCACCCCACGAGATCTGCAATGTCTGTAAACCCTATTTTGCGATCCAGAAATGCTGCAACTGCGACCTCGTTGGCCGCGTTCAGAATGCAGGGTGCTGCACCGCCTTTTTCCAATGCAGCCCGCGCCACCGCGAGCGCTGGAAACCGATTCTCATCGGCAAGCTCAAATGTCAGCCCAGATAAATCCGTTAGATCTAGGCGCTTGGTTGGGGCTTTGAGACGATTTGGCCAACCCAAAGCATAGGCAATGGGTGTGCGCATATCAGGGCACGCCATCTGCGCCAAGGTCGTGCCATCGGTAAATGAAACCAGGCAATGTACAATAGACTGGGGGTGGACGACACACGACAGCTGCTCGTGACGAACGGGAAAGAGATGAAACGCCTCGATCAATTCTAGGCCTTTGTTCATCATGGTGGCGCTATCGATGGTAACTTTTGCTCCCATTGACCAATTGGGATGATTGAGCGCTTGGTCCACCGTCGCCGCCGCCATCTGCTCATTTGACCAGCTGCGAAACGGACCACCGGACGCGGTCAGGGTTATCTGCTCAATGGAGCTTTCATCAGCAGCTGCAATGGTTTGGAACACACCGGAATGCTCACTATCGACAGGCAGCAACTCACATGTGCCAGACGCAATGAGGGTCATAAAAGCCTCTCCAGCACAGACGAGACATTCCTTGTTTGCTAGCGCCACGCGTTTGGCATGCTTTGCTGCGGCAAATGTTGGCTTTAGGCCGGCAGAACCAACAATTGCCGCCATCACACAATCAACGGTTTCGCTCGCAGCCGCGACGAGCGCATCTTCCCCAGCAGCAACGACGGTGTTGGTTCCAGAAAGCAAACTTTTGAGTTCGCTATAGAGCGCCTCATCACCGATCACCGCCATCCGCGCGCGGTATTTCAGCGCTTGACGAGCAAGTTCGGCAACATTGCTTTGTGCTGTCAACGCCACGATTTCAAATGCATCGCGATGATGATCTACAATATCAAGAGTATTGCGCCCAATCGATCCAGTGGCACCCAAAACACTGAGTGTCTTGACAGATGGCGTCATGCGCTGGACGCCTTGATCCACATGCGGCTTTGAGATCCATTCCACAGGACGAGGCCCATTTTGTTGTTCAGCGCAGAAATAACAGCGCTTGCGCCGGCAGTTCTGGGTTTAAGAAAAATGCCAACAGGGTCGCTGCAACGGCAACCGGTGCAAGGCTATCCATACGATCAAGAAACCCGCCATGGCCAGGAATAAGGTGGCTCGAGTCCTTGATCTTGAACTGACGTTTGAGGGCGGACTCAGCAAGATCGCCAAGCTGAGAGATGCTCGCCAACACCATGGCAAGCACAGCAAGGGCCGCAACTGGCGCTGAAATCCAACCTGCGAAAAAAGCAGCAGCAACACCAGCTGCTGAAACGCCTATGATCAATCCCGCCCATGTCTTTTTGGGTGAAATGCTAGCTGCAAGCTTCGGCCCGCCAATCAACCGCCCCCCGACGTATGCAAAGACATCCGTTGACCAGACCACCAAAAACAAAAACAAAATGGCATGCAATCCGTAAGGTTCTTGGCTACGCAACCACAACAGCGCGACAGATGGAACGCCTGTGTACAAGACGCCAAGGGTTGATAGGACCGGGCGGTCACCAAATTGCAGAAGACAAACGATAATCGCACCAATTGCTATGACCGCGCCACCAAGTGCAGCATAGCCCACTGCTGCTAAACCAATGGCACCGGTAACGGCAATCCCATGCACAAGCATCGTGACATCTTGGTCGGTGCCGCGCACGACCCGATTCCACTCCCAGCTCATGATCAAGCTGACAGCCAGGACCAGAATTGCAAATGGAATTGCGCCCGCCCACAGCAACCCGAGTGCTACGACGGCAAGGATCAAGCCATACACAATCCGTTTTGACAGATCGCTCGATTGCGCAGCAACAGCTTGATCGCCGTCCAACTCTTGTCCGTCATTGCTCACAGGCCAAACCCTCTAACTGGCAGATCTTTTTGACAATCCACCGTAGCGGCGATCGCGTGCGTTATACTGAACGATAGCGTCCTCAAGATGCTCTTTTGAGAAATCTGGCCATAGCACATCCAAAAACACCAATTCAGCATAAGCAGCTTGCCACAAAAGGAAATTGGAAAGTCGCAATTCACCGCTGGTGCGGATCAAAAGATCGGGATCAGGCAATCCACCGGTGTCAAGACGCGCGGAAAGTGCCTCAGGAGTGATGTCATCCATTTTTAAATCGCCGGATGAGACATCACGTGCGATTTTATGGGCAGCGCGCGCAATCTCGCTGCGTGCACCATAGTTGAAGGCAATCACAAGCGTAAGCGCATCGTTGTTTGTGGTCAGTTCACACGCCTCGTCGATCAACCCCATCATGTCGGGGTCCACGCCATCGCGTTCTCCAATGACAACAATTTTCACATTGTTTTTATGCAGATCTGCCAGATCGCGACGGATGAACCGCTTCATCAAACCCATGAGATCGTTGATTTCAGACTGCGGTCGCGACCAGTTCTCCGATGAGAAACTGTAAATTGTCAGGATAGGGATCTTAAGTTCCATTACAGCTTGTACCGCGCGGCGTACGGCCTCAACACCACTGCGATGGCCCTGCGCGCGACTCATGCCACGGGCGTCCGCCCAACGACCATTGCCATCCATGATGATGGCCACGTGCTGAGGCACATGCGGGCCAGCGCCGGTCACTGTGTCAGTTGGCGGAGACGATGCTGGCACGAACGATCACCCTTCCCATACTTGAGTTTCAAAAGCGCACTGCAAACATATTAAACGCACTGCATTTCATTCACGATTCACCAGCACACGAACACAACTGTGCTTCAACGGATTCAAAGCTCTAGCTAGACGGTGAGAATTTCCTTCTCCTTCGTCTGCAGAACGGTATCAATTTCTTTGATGTATTTGTCTGTCAGATCTTGGACAACGACAGCTTTGTCTCGATGTTCATCTTTACTCATGCCGTCTTTTTCAAGCTTCTTGAGTAATTCCATCCCATCCCTGCGCACATTGCGCACCGAGACTTTCGATTGTTCAGCATACTTGTGCGCCAGCTTCACAAGTTCTTCACGCCGCTCTGCGGTGAGAGTCGGCACTGGCAATCGGATCAGCGCCC
>JAHZKN010000358.1 GCA_022600335.1 Alphaproteobacteria bacterium | reverse complement strand
TGGCAGCTGAAATTCGGGCATATTCTGCCTTATGGTTGCCCAGGCAGAGTGCTAAATTCAAGGTGGTGGTTGATGGCTGCCATAACAGGTCAAACAGCTAAAAAACTCCAGCGGCGTCATCATGAAAAATGAAGGCGCCCCTACCTCTAAGGTCGGCTCGGGTCCAGGAATGAATTTGCATCAACGAAAAGTAGACGCTGCGACTCCTAGGCCGGATGGACAATCGGTGACCACCGACGCTTTGCAGTCCAAGGCGGATCAGCAGCCGGTGCGCAGGCGCGCGCGCGCAGCTACGTTGCTTGCGAAAGCTCTTTTACCCGTCTTGGTGATCGCCGTCGGGGCAGGCGCTTACACGTATCTCAAGGCCACGAGACCTGAGCCAAAAAAGCGTCCGGCAGCTGAGCGGACCTTCTCGGTCAAAAGTCAGATCGCCACGCTGGAAACCATTCAACCCAAATTGACAATCTACGGCTCAACCGTCTCAGGGCGTCGAGTCGATATCCGAGCGCTGGTGTCAGGTCGTGTCATTGAGACCAGTCCGTCCTTACGTGAAGGTGGCACAGTTCAAAAAGGCGATCACCTTTTGCGCATCGATCCATTTGGTTACGAGAGCGCAGTCAAGGAAGCCGAAGCATTGCTATCAGAAGCCAAGGCACGCGTGCTCGAATTCGAAGCATCAATAGCTTCCGATACGGTTTCTCTTAAGCATACTAACGAACAACTTGCTCTGGCTCGCATTGATTTAGAGCGGGCGCAACCTCTCGCGCGACGCGGCACGGTGTCTAAACGCACCGTTGATGAGCGTCAACAAACCTTGCTGCAACGTCGCCAAAGCGCCGACCAGTTATCCAACTCTATCAAAGTCTGGTCAGCTAAGATCGAGCAGCAAAAAGCGATCATTGCCAGGCTTCAGTCGTCTCTTGCGTTGGCGCAACGACGGTTAGAGGAAACGGCTTTAGTGGCACCGTTCAATGCCTTCGTCGTTGAAGTGACATCTCAGGTCGGGCGCATGGTTGGCGCAAATGACAAAATTGCGACGCTAATTGATCGGGATTGGATCGAGGCGCGGTTCACGTTGAGTGATGAACAGTTCGGTCGCATTATCAGCGGCGCCCAAGCCCTTGAGGGGCGCGAAGTAGAGGTCATTTGGTCACTCGGCGATAAGAAGATCTCCTATCCGGCTGTAATCGAACGCGTTGGTGCGCAAGTCAATGCCAACACAGGTGGTGTTGAAGTCTTTGCCCGCATTACGAACCCAAGCACACCCATCGCACTTCGATCCGGCGCATTCGTTGAGGTTCTGGTCCCAGACAAGACATTCTCTGATGTGGTTCGCTTGGCACCGACAGCCCTTTATCCAGGTGATACCGTTTACGTCATCAAAGACGGGCGATTGGCGGCGCGGAAAATCAAAGTCGTTGGCGGCGATGGCAATGATATTTTGGTCTCTGGCAATATCAAACCCGGTGATCGTGTTCTTGCGACGCGCGTTTCCACACCGGGAGACGGCGTACGCGTGCAGGAGGTCGAGTAGCGGTGGCTCGTACAAATGCCACAAAACCCAGAGGCAAATCAGAAAGACGTGCTTTTGGCAGCGGTGTGATCGGCGTGTTTGTCCGCCACCCCACGGCTGCCAACCTATTGATGGCCGTACTCATCTTATCTGGTGTGTTTAGCCTCACCAAACTCAACCGACAATTTTTTCCAGACTTTGAACTACCAACTATAAGCGTCACCGTGCCTTGGCCGGGTGCTAGCGCTGAAGATGTTGAGACCAATGTTCTCGACACATTGGAACCAGAACTTAGGTTTCTTGACGGCATCCATGAGGTCACATCCATAGCCCGCGAGGGAAGCGCGTCAATTGTCCTTGAGTTCAACTCCGACGCTGACTTGCAAAAAGCCCAGAGCGACGTCGAGCAAGCGATCAGCCAGGTGGTTACACTACCGGAGGACTCTGAACGCCCGATTGTTTCGCGTGCGACGCTCTTTGATCGTGTTGCGCGCATCGCGATCTCCGGCCCCTTTAGCGAGCAAATCCTCAAGAAGTTTGCAAAGCAGCTGCGCGATGGCTTGCTTGCCGCAGGAATCGATCGCGTGACGCTTGACGGAGCACGAGAGGAAGAGATTTGGATTCAAGTCAAGGAACGAGACTTGCGCCGCTTGGACCTAACCCTCGATCAAATCTCTCAGCGCGTCCGACAAAGCACACAAGACCTTCCGGCTGGGCGTTTAGAGGGCACAGTAGAAGTGCAACTGCGTTCTAAATCAGAACGTAAAACGCCCGAAACCATCCGGGATATTGAGATCAAGTCTCTCGAGTCCGGCGAAAAGATTTTCCTAAAAGACATCGCCACGGTTGAGACACGCTATGAACGCGAGGGCAATAGTGCATATGAAAACGGTGAAACAGCAATTGAGCTCACGGTCCAACGGTCGTTGACCGGCGATACCATTGAAATGATGGGCATCATGGACGCTTATCTTGCAAAAAAGCTTCCAGAACTGCCAAAGACACTAAACGTCAAAGTCTATGATGTGCGCGGCAAGTTTGTAGCCCAGCGCCTTGGCATTCTTATGAAAAATGGCCTGCAAGGACTCGTTCTGGTGCTTGCAATGCTGTTCATTTTCTTGAATGCACGGATTGCCTTCTGGACAGCCGTTGGTATCCCGGTGGCCCTACTGGCTGCGCTCGGCGTCATGCTGGCGACCGGGCAGTCTATCAATATGATTTCAATGTTCGCCTTGATCATGATGCTCGGAATTATTGTCGACGATGCAATTGTGGTGGGTGAGCAAGCTGCCACACTTGAGGAAAAAGGGTTCTCAAGTGTTGAGGCGGCACAATCCGGCGCAGAAACCATGCTGCCACCGGTAACAGCGGCAAGCCTCACCACAATGGCTGCCTTTATGCCAATTTTGTTTATTGGCGATCGCATCGGCGACATTATGGTCGCCATCCCGCTGGTGGTGCTCTCGGTGATCATTGCATCTCTGATTGAGTGCTTCCTCATTCTTCCCGGCCACTTGCGACATGGCGGTGAAAAGAAGTGCACGCCAGGACGCTTGCGGCGCGGCTTTGACCGCAACTTTGCCCGTCTACGCGACGGCCCATTTCGATCGTTTGTGAAACATGCATACGAGTGGCGGTACACTACTGTCGCCGTACTTGTCGCATGCTTTATCATCGCGGTTGGTGCACTAACTGGTGGACGCGTTGTCTTTCAGTTCTTCCCATCTCCCGAGAGCGAGAACATTTCGGCCAAGGTGGACTTTGCAGCGGGCATGCCGAGAGCAGAGAAACAAGCAGCGCTCGGAAAAATCACAAAAGCCCTTTATGCCCAAGAAAAAACGCTTGTCGCCGAACTTAAAAACAACAGTTCGAATTCAAATGCGAGACAGGCATTTTGGAATTGGTTGAAAAACCAACGACCTCACGACACGACAACGCCTGAGCAGCGCAGCAGCGAGGATGCACTGGTTGAAGCCGCGGTCAGCGTGATCGGCCGTGCCGGTCGCTCACGAGGTGAAAACCTCGGTGAGGTCAATGTTCAACTCACGCCCAGTGAAACTCGTTCCGTTCGCACAAAAAACGTGATCAAGGCGTGGCGCGAGGGGCTGCCGGCGATCGCTGGTGTCGAGCGCATCGCCATAGCGGCGCGGCGCGGCGGCCCACCTGGCCGTGATGTCGATGTACGCCTCCAGAATGCACCGATAGAGATTCTGAAGCGGGCATCAGAAGATTTGAAGCAAGCACTGACAAGCGTGCCGGGTGTGTCTGCCATCACAGACGATCTTCCGTATGGAAAACAGGAATATGTGTTTGAGCTAACACCACGCGGCCAGGCTCTTGGCTTCACCGGTTCCAGCGTCGGCAGTCAGGTGCGAAATGCTTTTGAAGGCGCCATCGCCATACGCTTTGCCCGTGGCGAGGAAGAAGTCACCGTCCGCGTGATGCGTGCCCAAGAACAATCCGGAAAACAGGACCTTGAACATCTCTATCTCATCTCACCCTCCAACACGCGCGTACCTCTGAAAGAGGTTGTTACCATGAGGGAGCGGCGGACCTTTTCCATTGTCCAGCGCAAGGATGGCGTGCGCACCGTTGCGGTCACCGGTGACATCGACCCGGATGTCAACACCACACAAGATGTGATTGCCCTGCTTGAAAAGGATGTGATACCGCAACTTGCAAAAAAATATGGCATCGAACACAGCTACAAAGGTCGCGCCGACGAAACGAGGAGCTCGTTCCGCGACCTGAAACAAGGTGCCATGCTCGCCCTGGCGCTGATCTACATTACACTTGCCTGGGTCTTTGGCAGCTATTGGAAGCCCTTTGCAGTGATGCTGATTATTCCCTTCGGCTTTGTCGGTGCGGTGGTTGGGCACTATCTTATGGGGTACAGCCTGACCATCATTTCCATGATCGGGCTACTCGGGTTATCTGGAATTTTGGTCAACGACTCGATTGTGCTTGTCAGTCGCATCAAGGAGCGTCTGGCCATGGGTGACATACTGAAAGACGCTGTGATCGGCGGTGCGCAAGATCGCCTGCGGGCGGTCCTTCTAACGTCTTTGACCACCATTGGTGGGCTGCTACCGTTGCTGTTCGAGACCAGCCGGCAAGCGCAGTTTCTCATTCCTATGGCGGTGACACTCGTGTTTGGCTTAGCCGCAGCGACAGTCCTGGTGCTGGTCCTGGTGCCGGCCCTTGTCGGAATTGGCGGCGATATTGGCCATCTGATGCAGGCGCTCAGGCGCCGCTTTTTCGGCCTCAAAGCACAAAC
>JAHZKN010000357.1 GCA_022600335.1 Alphaproteobacteria bacterium | reverse complement strand
GCGATGCCTGGATAGCGGATGTGTAATTGCTCTAGGGATTGCAAATTATAGATCAAGAACATGACGCGTGATCCATCGGCACCAAGATCGGTGCCGATGGAGGGTCCGGTCCAATACACTTTCTGTCCAGTGCCGTCGGCCAGTTGTACATGGCCTTTGCCATAGCGAAGACCGGCAAGAAACGCGCCGCCGCCTTCTGTGCCGACGACGTAAGCATTGGGTTGTCCGAATTTTGCAAACGCACCATTGATGGCCGCAGCAATGTGCGATGACACATTGCCAAACAATCCGCTGCCTGCTTCCGATATTTCCGAGACCGTAAATGTTGTTTTGAGTTCCGATGCTGTGCCCAGGGGTGCTGGGCCAAGGGGCAGATCGTCAAGGTCAGGGTTTTGTTGCGCGGCAGCACTCACATTTGGGTTCGCTGTCGGTGGTCCCAGAGTTGGGGCATCTTGCTCTTTGTCCGCTTCAACGCGCGTTGCCCAGTCTTGTGATGGCGTGGGTTTTTGCACTGCCTTTGGCAGCTTCGTCGTTGGGTCCGGTTGTTTGGATTTTGCCTTTTGTGCGGTCGCTGTCACAACTTCGGCTGGCTTAGCATCAATACCGGAGATATGTCTGTCGAGCTCCTGCAACACATAGTCGGAGCGCTGTCGCATCAAACCAGTGAGTTGTTTTTCAGCTGAGGCAAGCTTCTGGATTGCGGCGCAGTTCTGTGTCGCATCCTTTGGGTCACTAAGATGGTCGATCTCTCCGATTAATCCATCAATTTTGCGATCATAGTCGTCAATGCGCGGGTCTCCGAGATTCTGCCACACCCATCCCTCCGCGACCGGCATGGTCATGTTTTTCTTTTTTGCAAGCTGGGAGAGCTTTGGGCGAAAAATGTCGCTGCTTTTTTGGTTGAATGCGCGCAGTGATGCGCCAATGCGATCCACGGCTTCGCCGAGCGCTTCTGAAGTGCAGGTCTCGGTCGCTGCAACAGGGTTCGCCAGAAGCATCGCAAGGGAGATCATGGTTAAAAGCGAAGGATGCCGGCCCACCTTGGGCGCGGGCCGTGTGCCAAAGCCAGAGCAGCGAGTTCTGATTTTAGTTAGCTTCATCGGAAACCCTTTGGTCGCGTTCGTCCGATTGGAGAGAGCCGACGATGGTCCGCTATGCTTGCTCCCTCAGGTCTTCAGTGATGGGGCCAGTCCAGGATGGGGGAGTTTCAGCAGACCCAACTGGAGGTCGTGATCTATCCTGATGCCTTTGTGCATGTGGCCGCTCAATATCCCAGAAATACGGCAGAGACGCCTCTTTTAAAGCTCCAAACCCACCAATCTTCTACTTTAGTCGCTATCGCAGGATAGACGGCGGAACGGGCTTCAACCTGGAAGCGTTTTAAGCTAGATTGCCGCAGAAGGTATTGAAGTCCCAGAAACAAACGCGCGGATTAACCGCACGGGGTGAGGAGGAAGCATGCTCAAGGCTTTGGTGATTGATCCTGGTAAGTGCACAGGATGTAAGCAGTGCGAAATGGCCTGCTCGTACGAAAATGAGAATGAATTTAATGTCGCAAAGTCCCGGATCCGGGTCTTTGATTTCCATACCGAAGCTAAGTTTGTGCCCTACACCTGCACTCAATGTGCGGAAGCTTGGTGCCAGCAAGCCTGCCCCGTTAATGCTATCACGACCGACAGCGCAACCGGCGTCAAGATCGTTCACGACAATCTGTGTGTTGGCTGCAAGGTGTGCACGATCGCATGTCCGTTTGGCACGGTGAACTACAACGCATCAACCGGGAAAGTGATCAAATGCGATCTCTGCCAAGGTAAGCCCGCATGTGAAGAGGCCTGCCCGACGGATGCAATCACCTATCAGGACATTGAACAAACCGGCTTTGACAAAATGAAGGTTTGGGCTGCGCAAGCAGCTGGTGGCACCGAGGCAAGCGGACCAAACGCACCAACCGGCCATTAGGTGGCACTCGACTTCGCTCGTGGTGATGGGTGTGTGATGAAAGCGTTGAATTCTACGACGTGACAAACCTCGCCCAGGGCCACAGATAGAAAACAAAGCGCAGTAGCGCATCATGAAGATTTAAAAAGGGAGCACGACGGCCATGGGTTGGGCACGGAAAATCCTCCGCATCAATTTAACGAACGGTACGATTGCGTCAGAGCCGCTTAATATGGATTGGGCTCAGAAGTACCTTGGTCAACGTGGTTTGGCATCGAAATACCTTATCGATGAGATCGATCCAAAGGTTGATCCGTTGAGCCCGGACAACAAATTGATTTTCGCCACCGGTCCGCTAACGGGAACAGCGGCTTCGACAGGTGGGCGCTATTCGGTCATCACCAAAGGCCCGCTGACCAACGCCATCGCATGCTCAAACTCAGGTGGCTATTGGGGTGCCGAGTTCAAATTTGCCGGTTGGGACATGTTGATCCTGGAAGGCAAATCGGAAAAGCCGGTTTACCTCACCATTATGGATGACAAAGTTGCGCTGCACGATGCCTCCGAGATCTGGGGCACGTCGGTGTGGAATACCGACGAATGGATCAAGACCAAACATCAAGACCCGATGATGCATATTGCAGCCATTGGTGTCTCAGGTGAGCAGCAGGTTCTGTACGCTGCGATTGTCAACGATCTCCATCGTGCGGCTGGCCGTTCAGGCGTTGGCGCTGTGATGGGTTCAAAAAACATCAAAGCCATCGCCGTACGTGGCACCAATGGTGTCTCGGTGAAAGATGGTGGTGCCTTCTTGAAAGCGACGGCAGCCGGCAAAAAAGTGCTGGCAGAAAATGCTGTAACCGGACAGGGCTTGCCGACCTACGGCACGCAGGTATTGATGAACGTCATCAATGAAGCCGGTGCCATGCCAACCCGCAATCACCGCGAAGTTCAATTTGATGGTGCGCATGATATTTCTGCGGAAGCAATGCATGAGCCACGCAAGTCCGACGGCAAGAAAAATCTTCTGACCAACCAGGCCTGCTTTGGGTGCACCATTGCCTGCGGGCGCATCTCAAAGATTGATGAAGAGCACTTCACAGTCAAAAACAAACCGGAATACTGGCATGCTTCCGGTGGCCTAGAATATGAAGCCGCCTGGGCGTTGGGTTCCAATACCGGCGTTAATGACCTGGAAGCGCTAACCTACGTCAACTTCATTTGCAACGAACAAGGCATGGATCCGATTTCGTTCGGTGCCACAGTTTCAGCGGCGATGGAGCTCTATGAACTGGGTATCCTCACCACCGAACACACAGGCGGCATTGAGTTGAAGTTTGGTTCTGCCGAGGCGATGGTGAAATGTGTTGAACTGACTGGCAAGGGAGAGGGCTTTGGCAAGGAGCTTGGCCAGGGATCTCTACGCTTGTGCACCAAGTATGGTCGCCCAGACCTATCGATGACGGTTAAAGGTCAGGAATTCCCTGCCTATGACTCACGCGGTATTCAGGGCATGGGTCTGACCTATGCCACGTCAAATCGCGGTGCCTGTCACTTGCGCTCTTATACGGTGTCGTCGGAAATTCTTGGTATTCCTGAGAAAACCGATCCTTTGGAGACAGACGGCAAACCAGCGCTCGTTAAAGCGTTTCAAGATGCTACGGCAGCCGTCGACTCGGCTGGCATTTGTGTGTTCACGACGTTTGCGTGGACACTGGATGATATTGCTCCACAGGTTGATACGGCGTGTGAAGGGGGCTGGTCGTCAGAACGGCTTCTGGAAACAGGTGAGCGGATCTGGAACATGGAACGCATGTTCAACATGCAGGCCGGCTTTACTGCTAAGGACGATAATCTTCCGCCACGTCTGGTTACGGAGCCTGCGAAAACGGGTCCAGCGGAAGGTCGCGTCAATGGCCTTGAAAAGATGCTTCCAGAGTACTATCAGCTGCGCGGTTGGACGCCCGATGGCGTGCCAACCAACGAGACCCTATCGCGTCTTGCGGTTTGATTTGTTTGGTGTGCCGGCGTTAGCATGCGCGGGCACAAGAGACACGGAAAGGGCAGGTGATAGTGCGTCTGCAAAGCGCGGCCTGCCCAATCCCCTTTCTTGCAACGACAACGACGATAAGTGGTGGATCCCATGCAGCATGTAATCCTTGGTGCCGGTCCCGCAGGTGTTACTGCGGCTGAAACAATCCGCGCGGCGGATAAGTCGGCTTCGATTACTATGATCAGTGGTGAGCCAGAACCACCATATTCGCGTATGGCAATTCCATATCTTTTGCATGGTAGTATTGAGGAGCGTGGCACATACTTGCGTCAGACGGACGGGCATTACGACCAACTTGGCATTGCCTACAAACAAGGTCCGGTGAGTGCTGTTGATACCCGCAATAAAAACGTTCACCTGCCAGGTGGCGAGCTTATGTCATACGACAAATTACTCGTCGCTACGGGAGCCTCTCCTATAACCCCGCCAATTCCTGGTGCTGATCTACCTGGCGTACACAACTGCTGGACGCTCGACGACGCCCGCGCGATTTTGAAATTAGCAGACCGCGGCGCGCCAGTTGTTTTGGTGGGTGCCGGCTTTATCGGCTCAATTGTACTCGAAGCACTTTATCAGCGCGGCTGCAGGATTACCGTTGTAGAGATTGCGCCCCGCATGGTGGCGCGCATGATGGATGAAACGGCGGGTGGCATGCTCGGCAGCTGGTGCGAAGCCAAGGGCGTCAAGGTCATCACCGATACTCGCGTTGAAGAAATTAGCACCACGACGGGTGGCTCTGATCTTGCCGTCCGTCTCTCGAATCGCAGTCTCATTCCAGCAAAACTTGTTGTGCTTGCAGCTGGTGTACGCCCTAACGTCGATTTCCTCGCCGATAGCGG
>JAHZKN010000356.1 GCA_022600335.1 Alphaproteobacteria bacterium | reverse complement strand
GCTGGGCACTGGCCTACGAAGGTGAGACCGGCGATGTTTATCGGGCAGACGAGGCGGCCGCTAAACAAAACCGCTTGGGAATTCACCAGGCAACGTTTAGCAAACCGTCTGAATTCAGACGGAGCAACAAAGACAAATATCAGTGCTCTAAATATGAAGCTGTTTGCACGCCCAAAAAGGCGCGCCGGCCTGACATCATGACACCCGCTCCTGGGAAATAGCCGTTTGCATCGGTATTCTTTGCTGCATCTGCACGCATCGTCACCGGCCCACCACCACCCAGCGCAAATTTCTCCAACACCTGTTGCCCAACACCGCTCTCATTGCCCGCTTGAGTGTGGCACATAGAAAGGGCTGTGCGCCTGGTGCCTGCACGCGAACCCGCAGCGCGTTGCTCGATTCATGGCACAAGAACAGGAGGCCTCGATGCCCTTTTTGAGACGCGGCTCTGGTCCGCATCACACCATTACCGACGCCGCCGAAACTGCAACCCAAACAGCTTCCCTCGGTACCGGCACCGTGTTGACCGCACTAGTCTCGGGGCTAGCGCTGCTGTTCTCTGCTTTCAGCCTGTATCAAACGGTGCTCAAGCAGGCCGAGTTGCATTTGTTCGTGCCCGAAACCATCGGCTACACACGCGATCCCAACGGCAGTTTTGAAGTCCTTGTGGTGCCTATCACGGTTGCTAACAGCGGCGCTCGTGACGGTATCGTCTCATCGCTGCAGCTCACCGTGCGCAATGTGGAAACAAAGCGAGAGCGCACGTTTGCCGCCAGCTTCTTTGCAGAACCCGGCTACTTCTCAACCAAAGAAGACTACCGCGAAGGCAAGACACGACCGAAGACACCGTTCGCCCCGCTGACCGTTGCCGGGCGCAGCGGCTACTCGGGCACCGTACTGTTTTACCCGCGTGAATACAGCGAAGACCGCGTCGTTGCCGCTGCCGGAAAATTTGAGCTCAAGTTATCAGCGCGCATGCAAACCGTTGAACAGATGGGTGTGCTGGATCGGCTGTGGGCAACGAAACTGAGCCCCATCACCTTCAAAGCCGACTTGCCGCGTGTGTCGCAATTCTTCTCCGGCCAAATGCTATCCGGCAAGTCCGTGCGCTTGTTTATTGAGGAATAGGTGTTGGCACCCGGCGGTTCCTAACGAACCCCCTTCCAACACACCCGTCCGTCTCACGCCCGATTAGGATCCCCAGCCTCGGCCAGGTTGTGATGTGGCAGGCGGAGTGTTTTTTTATTGCCCAACACTTGGCAAGCCGGTGTTGGGGTACGGGTCGCTGATGTTTGAGATCGTCATGCGCTTTTCCGCGCATGGCGTGAATCGAAAAATCAAACAAAGAAAGCCGGCCTGCATTACAACTGGCACCGGCACTATGATCCAAGTCTCGGCAACCCGATGGTGGGGAGGGTCTTGTCTTGCCCAACACTCGGCAAGCCGATGTTAGGGCACTCTTGTTTCCCGTCACTCCCCACGGTCGTGTTGAGCTTTCTTGTTTCCCAACACTTCCTAAAGTCGTGTTGAGCTTTCTTGTTTCCCAACACTTCCTAAAG
This sequence comes from Alphaproteobacteria bacterium, assembly GCA_022600335.1. Classification (GTDB taxonomy): domain Bacteria; phylum Pseudomonadota; class Alphaproteobacteria; order Rhizobiales; family Hyphomicrobiaceae; genus JAHZKN01. The sequence goes on along the minus strand of JAHZKN010000356.1, from coordinate 8,188 downwards.
TCGTGTTGGCCTGTTCCCTACGTTTCTTGACTTGACCTTCATTTTGCCACAAAATGAATGAACGTTCGTTTTTATTATTCCTGTCCAGAGGGCCATTGATCCCTGCTCGGGGCCCTGTTTTGCCGGCGGAAACCCGGATTGCAGCCCGTTTCCTGGGCCCAATTTGTCAGTGAGCTGGGCCGTCAAAAGGGCCAAGCCGCAAAGATCCCAGGAGCCAATCCGGCCCTGTCACCCACGACGGCTTACGCATGAAAGACACTGTGAAATGCCGAAGTTAAGTCCCGATACCCAGCGCGCCCGGCGCGAACACATTCTCGACGCTGCCGAGTTGTGTTTCTCGCGTGCCGGATTTCACCGCTGCACCATGCAAGACATCTGCAAGGAGGCGGGCGTCAGCCCGGGGGCGCTGTATCTTTATTTCGACTCTAAGGAAGATCTCATCGCCGGCATCGCCGAGCGCGAGCGAGCAGAATTTCAAAGTCGCTTTGCCGACATGGCCGACGCACCAGATTTTCTGCAAGCTCTATCGGTCCTCGGCGAACAATACTTCGTCGAAGAGCCCGCCCACCGGCGGTTGATGTGTGTCGAGATTGGCGTCGAAGCGACGCGCAATGACACGGTTTCTGAGATCTACCGCTCTGTTGATGACGTTGTTATGCAGAGTTTTGAAACGCTGTTTCAGCGCCTCAAGAATGAAGGCCGCATCCAGCCAACTGAAGACATTCCAACCCTTGCCAAGCTGTTTGCTTTGATCGGCGACGGCATGGTGTGGCGGCGCGCCACCGATCCAAAGTTTGACGCCGAGACACTGCTGCCAGCTGTCACGCGCCTGATCACATTGATGATGCAGCCAACGCCCATAGCTGACACAGAAAAAACAGAAGCAGAAACAGAAACACCGGCTAACGTCGCAGCACAGAAGGTGCAGGCATGAAAAAAGGTATCGTGTTCCTCGTTGCCAGCCTCCTCGTCCTTGCTGCAGCGTTTTGGGCCTTTGGCGATAGCGCGCCGCTATTGCAGAAAGTGCAAGCAAAGCTTGCAAAACCTGAAGCTGCCACGGCAGACGTTCCAGCGCCTGCCATCACAGCTCAACGCGTCAAAGCTCACGACTTTGTCGAAACCGTGCTGGTCACCGGGTCTTTTATCGCCCGCGATGAAGTCGTTGTCGCGCCGGAGCTGGAAGGGCTCAAAATTGTTGAGCTGAAGGTAGACGAAGGCGACCGGGTTCAAGCCGGCGACGTGCTGGCCCAGCTGCAAGACGAAGCGCTGAAGTATCAGCTGGCACAGCGCGAAGCCGCACTCAAACGTGCAACTGCGGCGATCGCCCAGGCAAAAAGCCAAATCAAAGAAGCCAAGGCCCGCCAGCACGAGGCCACGGCGTCGCTCAAGCGTGCCAAACCGTTGCGCAAGAAAAAATACATTGCACAAAGCGTTATTGATCAGCGCCGCGCGTCTGCAATATCCGCCACGGCGCAAGTCGCCTCAGCGGAAGAAGGATTGCGCGTTGCTGAAGCCAGCAAGGCTGAACTTGAAGCGCAGCGCAACGAATTGAAGTGGCGAGTCAGCCGCACCGAAATTCGCGCACCTGTTTCTGGTTTGGTTTCAAAGCGCAATGCGCGCATCGGCGAAATTGCCATCGGTGCCAACGCCTTCAGCGGTGAAGCGCCTATGTTTCGGTTGATCGCCAACAACGAAATTGAACTCGATGCCGAAGTTCCTGAAACCCTGATTGCGAAAATTCAAGCCGGGCAAACAGCTATCATCACCGTCACAGGCATTGGACCGGTAACCGGAAAGGTGCGCCTGGTCTCCCCTGAAATTGACAAGACAACACGGCTTGGTCGCGTGCGTATTTTCTTCGGTGATGATCCCCGCCTCAAGATTGGCAGCTTTGGCCGCGGCACCATCCAAACACGCAGCGGGCGCGGGCTTGCCGTGCCGCTCTCGGCTGTCATCTACACAAGTTCCGGCCCAAGTGTTCTTGTCATTAAAGACGATATCGCAAACGCGCGTCGCATCACGCTTGGTCTGCGCGCAGGCGACCAGCAGGAAGTGACATCGGGCTTGCAAGAGGGCGACGTCATTGTTGCCAAAGCTGGAACCTTTTTGCGCGACGGCGACGCGGTCAAGGCCATCCTACCAGAGCCTCAAGTGAGTGAGGCTCACTAGATGATCAACCTCAACATCTCGGCCTGGTCCATCCGCCACCCGGTGCCATCGTTGGTACTGTTTTTGGTACTGATGGTATTGGGCTGCATGAGTTTTCAATCGCTGCCAATCACCCGCTTTCCCAACATCGATGTGCCGATTGTGCAAGTCCGCGTCTATCAATCGGGTGCAGCTCCGTCTGAACTTGAAACGCAGGTCACAAAAAAGATTGAAGACGCAATCTCTGGCGTTGTTGATGTCAAGCACATCACCTCGACGGTCACGGAAGGTGCCTCCTTGAGCGTTGTCGAGTTTGAACTCGAAGTCGATGCCGACCGGGCGCTCAACGATGTCAAAGACGCCGTTGCCCGCATCCGAACCGATTTGCCACGCACCATTGAAGAGCCCGTCATACAGCGCCTTGAAATCGAAGGCCTGCCGATCCTGCGGTATTCGGCAAAAGCCCCGCACATGACTCCAGAAGAATTGTCATGGTTCGTCGATGATGTTGTGAAACGCGAGCTGCAAAGCGCCAAAGGTGTATCTGCGATTGACCGCATTGGCGGTGTCAACCGTGAGATCCGCATCGCACTTGATCCAGACCGGTTGTTGGCGATGGGTGTCACAGCTGGTGAAGTCAACCGCCAAGTGCGCGCCACCAACGTTGATCTCGCCGGCGGGCGTGGTGAATTCGGTGGGCGCGAACAAGCCATCCGCACGCTTGCTGGCAAACAAACGGTTGAAGAGCTCGCTGCAACAACCATCGCTCTGCAGGGCGGGCGCAAAGTCCGACTTGATGCGCTTGCCACAATTACAGACTCGGTTGAGGAACCGCGCACCTTTGCAACCCTCAACGGTGAATCGATTGTCGCGTTTGCTATTTCGCGCGCTACAGGGGCCAGCGAAACCGAAGTCGAAATATCCGTCGAAAAGCATTTGGCCAAAGTGCGCGCCAAGCACCCGAGTGTCGAACTCAAACAGATCGATACGACGGTGAATTACACACTTGGCGCCTACACCTCGACGATGACAACACTGATAGAAGGCGCATTGCTTGCTATTCTTGTGGTGTTCATTTTTCTACGCGATTTCAGAGCAACCCTCATTGCAGCTATCGCTTTGCCGCTGTCCATCGTTCCGGCGTTTTGGGCTATCGAAGCGATGGGCTTCTCGCTCAATCTGGTCAGCCTACTTGCGATCACGATCGTCACCGGCATCCTGGTCGACGATGCGATTGTGGAAATAGAAAACATTGTTCGACATCAGCGCATGGGCAAATCCGCCTATCGCGCCTCCCTCGAAGCCGCTGATGAAATTGGCCTCGCGGTTATCGCCATCACCATGACCATCATCGCGGTATTCGTACCGGTCAGCTTCATGGGTGGTATTGCGGGTCAATACTTTAAGCAGTTCGGTCTTGTTGTGGCTGCTGCCGTGTTCTTCTCGCTACTTGTGGCGCGCCTCGTGACGCCCATGCTTTCCGCCTATTTTCTGCGCGATACAAAGCACGAAGATAAGGAAGGTTGGCTGCTTAGAACCTACACGCGCCTTGTTGGCTGGTCGGTGGACCACCGGATCTCGACTGTGGTTCTCGGGCTGATGGTGTTTGCAGGCTCTGTGATGAGCTTCTATCTCATCCCGTCCTCGTTCCTGCCGCAGGAAGATACCGGACGCAGCTTGCTTGCTGTCGAACTGCCGCCTGGCTCGCGCCTCGAGGACACACGTCGCGTCACGGACGCTATCACACGGCGCGTGAGCAAGCAGCCGCAGGTCGAGAGTGTCATGGTGTCCGGCGGCACTCTACTTGGCGGTGGATCCGAACCGCGCATGGCGACGTTGGTGATCAATTTTATCGCCAAGGAAAAGCGCGACCTAAGCCAAGACGCATTGCGCAGTATCATCAGCGCCGATTTGTATGCGGTCCCCGATATTCGATTCTGGTTCTTACAAGACGATGGCCAACGCCAATTCCAACTTGTCGTCTCTGGCCGCAACGCCGCAGACGTAAATTCGGTGGGTGCTGCGCTGACCAGCCAAGCCAAACGCTTGCCGGAATTGGTCAACGTTGTCTCAACAGCCGAGCTCGACCGACCGGAGTTGCGTGTTTATCCCAAGACAGACGTCGCCGCCGAATTGGGTGTCACCACCGAAGCCATATCCGAAGCTGTGCGTATCGCCACCATAGGTGACATCTCCGCCAACCTCGCCAAGTTTGATGTCGGCGACCGGCAAGTTCCAATCCGCGTGCAACTCAAAGAAGCTGCGCGTGAAAACCGCCAACTGATCGAGAACATTCGCGTTGGAACGGCCAGCGGCAAAACAGTTCCTCTAACAACCGTTGCCCGCTTTGAGCTTGACCAAGGCCCAACCTCGATTGACCGCTATGATCGCACGCGCCGGGTGATCCTCGGTGCCGATTTGATTGGCAACACGCCGCTGGGCGATGCCATGCAGAAAGTTCTGGCCCTCCCGGCCGCAACAAACCTACCACCCGGCATTGAAATCAAAGAGTTCGGTGCCGCGGAAATCATGGGCGAAGTGTTTGAGAGTTTTGCTGCCGCCATGGGGGCCGGCATCATGATGGTCTATGCCGTCTTGGTTCTGTTGTTCTCAAGCTTCTTGCACCCGATCACTATTCTGTTCTCGCTGCCGCTATCGATCGGCGGCGCCATTATCGCGCTGGCCATTACGCAAAACCCGGTTAGCCTGCCGGTGGTCATCGGTATTTTGATGCTCATGGGCATCGTCACCAAAAACGCCATCATGCTGGTCGATTTCGCGGTGGAAGAAATTGCCCGCGGTGTGCCGCATCGCGAAGCCATTGTTGATGCAGGACGCAAACGCGCCCGACCCATCGTCATGACCACCATTGCCATGGTCGGCGGCATGTTGCCGTCCGCCCTTGCCGTCGGCTCTGGCGGTGAATTCCGCGCACCGATGGCCATCGCGGTCATTGGCGGGTTGATTTCTTCAACCGTTCTATCGCTAGTCTTTGTCCCCGCCGTGTTTGCCTTGCTGGATGATGTGTCAGGCGCGGTTTGGAAATTCTTCAGCCGCTTTGTCGGGCCAACCGATGAACCTGAAGACGGTGAACTTTCCACCGTTCGTCGCTAACACCAGCCCCAATCGTATACGCCGCCGCGTACAAGCCGGCGGCTTGTGATCTGGCCGGTAAATTTCCCTCACATATGCATTGCGATTTGCAGGTTGGCATGACGCGCCCACTCATTGACGATCGACCATTCCTCAGCCGTTGGATCGCAATTCGCGAGGCCCCGGCATTGCACAATCACGCCGTTCTTGTTGACCTCAATCGTCTGACACCGTTCGATCTCACCACCTTCAACAGCCATCGACAAACTCCAGATCGTGCAGTCGCGCCGTGCGCACGACCAATGATAACTCGCCACACAATGGCGCAACGCTTCGCTTTCTGCCTGCAGTGCTTTTGAGCTTAAAAGCTGGCGAATGATCCACCGTACGTTTCTCCCGCCTGACCTTTTTTCAAGAACAACACCGTCAATGTCCGCCTTGTCATACTGACCACTGGGCATCGCCTTATAACGCCCCAGCGTCTCATGCCACGCCGCCACCTGGCGCATCAAGGTGTCCACCGTGCGCCCGTGCATCGACAATCCCGGTTGCGGCGGTGGTTCCTGGCGCCACTCACCGGGTGCCACTTCAATGTCTGTTGGTTCAAAGCGCTGGTTTTGCAGATAGTCAACAATTGGCCCGATCTGGCGCGGGTCCAACATCGGATTGTCGGCAACGAACCGCAAAACCGTGAACCAAAACTCTTCGTTTTCAAACGACCGCCCAAGACGCGTTGCGCACACCGCATCAATTGTTGTTTTGCCACAGCCAAGGGCAGACAACTGCCCCCAGCGCACCGCCTGCTCAATGGTATAGCTATCGGGGGCTTGCAAAAAATGATGCGCCATTTTTTTGGTGAGCGGCACCGGCGTTTTTGCCGTTCTCAGATTATAGCCGCGCCCCAAATGGACATACCAGTCCCGGTAGCGCCAACTGGCACGATCCGTGCGCAGCCATGCCGATTCCATAAATCGCGGCACCGCATCATACTTATCGAACAAATGGTGCGTCAGTTCACCAAACCGGCGTTCACTGCTTTTGCTTTTGGGTTTCCAATCTGCGAGCGATTTCAACCACAGCGCTTTGCGATCATGCAGTTTGATGAGCCCGCGAATAAACGGCATGTCTTGTCGGCTGGCCACAGATTGAAAAATCAGGTCGTCGTATTTGATCAGTCCCAGCAACATGTCGAGCAGTGACGCACGCATGTCCTTGTCCTCGTTACTGGCCTCGATCTCAACGGCAGCGCGCTTGTAGTTTGGTCGTTCAATTTCATCGGACGTCAACTCGCCCAAACACACCGCTTCCAAGAACGCTTTTGGGTTTTTATGTAACCTGCCGTGACGCGCCCGCTTTTGCAGGATTGCTTCATAAGCCGCCACTTCCTCTTGCAGATCGGTTTGTGATTTATCGAAGCTGCCATCAAACCCATTGGCCCAACACCAATCGAAATAGACATCAGGACGTGCAAAGCCCAAAGCGCGCATGTGACGCGATAGCGCTTTTGGAATGGGCGGCTCTGCTGCGTTTGGGTGGGGTCGTCGGGTCATGGAAAACCCTAACCAATTTGCAACGACGGAGAAAGACACGTCGTAGGGCACCAATTGCTCTGGATTGACGCCAATCTGCTCTAGACGCCGCCAGCGCCTGCCGCCATGGTGGCGGCCGCACCCGGACCACCAGATCGCCGCGCGTTCCAAACTTTAGGACCTCAACATGTTTCCGCTATCGACCATGCTCACCTCGTTCGTCAAAGTGGGCAGCCTCAAAGTCATTGACGCCAGTGGCCAAACGCATATTTTTTCCGGTGCCGCGGGAATCAACGTGACCATGCAATTGAGCGATGCCACACTGTATCGCAAATTGTTTTTCAATCCCGAGCTGCACGCCGGCGAAGCTTACATGGATGGGCGCCTTTCTTTTCCAGGCTCCAGCCTTCGCGACTTTCTGACACTCTTTTCGCGCAACCGCCTGTCGCTTGGCGCGCAGCCCATGCAAAAAGTGTTGCGCCGCGTATCGCGTGGTCTCAAACGCTTTCAACAAGCCAACCCCGTCGGCAAAGCGCAAAAAAACGTCGCCCATCACTACGATCTCGGCAACCCATTCTACAAATTGTTCCTGGATCGCGACCTATTTTATTCCTGCGCTTACTTTCGCAGCGAAACGGAAGATCTTGAAACAGCACAGCGCAACAAGTGTCGCTTGATCGCCGCCAAGCTCAACCTCAAGCCCGGCCAAAGGGTTCTGGATATCGGATCCGGCTGGGGTGGGCTCGCCTGTTACTTGGCGCAAATTGCTGATGTCGATGTCACCGGCGTCACACTCTCTAAAGAGCAGCACGCCCTATCGGTTGAACGTGCCAAGACGCTCGGTCTTGAAGACCGTGTACGCTTTTTCCTGCAAGACTATCGCCAGCTCGACACGCAGTTTGATCGCATTGTCTCCGTTGGCATGTTTGAGCATGTCGGCGTCAGTCACTATGAGGAATTCTTCACCAAGGTGAACACCTTGATGCCGGATGACGGGTTGATGCTTCTCCATTCCATTGGCCATATGAGCCCACCAGGCACAGCCAGTCCGTGGCTCAGAAAATACATTTTCCCAGGCGCCTATTCCCCTGCGCTATCGGAAGTGTTCCCAGCCGTTGAAAACAACAGCTTGTGGGTTACAGATCTTGAGTTTTTGCGCATCCACTACGCCACAACGCTAAAGCATTGGCATGAGCGGTTTGAGAAAAACCGCGCGCAAATCGCAGACATGTATGATGAGCGGTTTTGTAGAATGTGGGAGTTCTATTTGATCTCAGCCGAAATGATGTTCCGCACCGGCTCGCAGGAGGTCTTTCAGATGCAGTTGTCCAGAAATCGCGACGCGGCCCCCATCGTCCGCGATTACATCACCGACACCCAACGCCAATATGTGGACCAGGAAACCAAGCGTGGCGTCT
>JAHZKN010000355.1 GCA_022600335.1 Alphaproteobacteria bacterium | reverse complement strand
GGTGGTGCGGAGATTGTCACCGTATCTTCGCTCATGAGGTCCGCGATCATGGGGCCATCTGCCTTGAACCCACCGTCATCAGCGCGGCGGCTGAGACTCACTTCACCATTGAGTTCCATAACCTGCGCACCAATACTGTATGTGCGGCCGTTGGATATCAGCATCGGGATTGACACCGGGCCCTGATCGGTTGAGCCCGACCTTTTGGCGTCAAGACCTTGCTGCATACGACGATCAAAGTTGGGATAAAGACCGCGCCCGACTTCGCGCAGAATACCGGCTAGTCGTTTGTTGCCATCGCAATGGAACAGCAACTCGACCCCATTTCCTTTCACCGCCGCCGCTCTTGCACTGGCATTACCTTCGTCCATTTCGTAGCGCGTGGTACGCCATGGAGCGAGGCCCGGTCGCGATTCAAAGGTATCCAAAATCGGAACCTTACGCTTTGAACGACCCGACGTTGATGATTTTGATTTCGTTGATGCACCCCCGCTGCTGCGCGCACCGCCATCGGCAAGGCGTTTGACATAGGCGCGGGCCAGATCGGCGCGGAAACCCGAAGGAAACGAATTCAAGAACGCTTCCCAACCTTCAATGGTGCCGAGCTCTTTAGCACTCTCAAAAGCTTCTTTCTCGTCGATGGCGCCACCGGTCTTAATCAACCTTGCTTTGTTTTGTTTTGAATTCTTCTGCGTCGTGCGTTGGCTCGCGTTGCCTGCATAGCGCCGACACGTATCAACAAACCGTTGGATCGTGCTCGCACCGCCGCGCAATTTAAGATTAGAAATTTGATAGCCAGGAATCTGATAATCGAGCGCATCCCGCTCCTGCATGGCTTGCCACAGGGGATCACTATGGCTCAGTTGCAGCAGGACACCTGTGACGCCTTCTTCAATCTTGGTGCCGTGGACCGCGGCTTTGACCGTGTGCTTAAATTCGCCGCCGGTAAAACGCACCGTGACGCGTGCGTCCTCTTCCAAAGTGCCAATATCGGTTGCCAAAGTGAGCGAGATCTTAGGTGTACCCCGGCCAACGCGCGAATCGCAACCGCCCTGCGCCTGCACATCATCAGTTTCCGGAACACCAAATGTGAGACCCGCACTTTTGCGTCCAACACCTGCTGAACCCTGCGCCTGCCGGAATTGCCAAACCTTACCGTCATTCGCCGCGAAGGTTGGGACCGTTCGTCCGTCGCACGCGATCGCCGTGCAAAACGCAAACACGGTCGTCCCCCACATCTTCACTGTCATTTTTGGCTATCCTTAATCTCACCCTGCCCAAGCCGCTCTGACGACCTTGGCCCACTTGGCAGTGGTGGGCAACCTCGGTCCCTTGTGTTGCCTAAAGAAAAAGGGCCCGTGCTCATGACGCACCGGCCCTCTTTGATTTGTAACACCGCCCCGGGTGTTCAGTTTGTCTGGCTTAGACGCGGCCAGATCTCAGCTCACCTTCCGGATTGGCACCGATTTTGTGGATCGCGAGATCAGCTCCCATGCGCTCTTCTTCCGCTGTAAGGCGAATACCGAGCTGGGATTTGAGCACGCCGTAGATGGCGTAGCCTGCGCCAAATCCATACGCCGCTCCTAAGATGCTGCCGAACAACTGGGTCAGGAAGCTGACGCCACCGATGCCGCCAAACGCTTGCAACCCAAAGATCCCGCAGGCAATACCGCCCCACAAACCACACAAGCCATGCAGCGCCCACACACCAAGCACGTCGTCAATTTGCCATTTGTTGGTCGACAGCTGGAACATATAGACGAACAAACCGCCGGCAATGCCACCGGTGATGAGCGAACCAATTGGGTGCATCACATCTGAACCGGCGCACACCGCAACAAGACCGGCAAGCGCTCCGTTGTGCACAAAGCCCGGATCACCTTTGCCGACAATTACCGCGACGATGATGCCGCCGGCCATGGCCAACAGGGAGTTCATCGCAACCAGGCCAGAAATGCCAGCAACAGATTGCGCACTCATAACGTTAAAGCCAAACCAGCCGATGCACAAAAGCCAAGAGCCCATCGCCAGCCAGGGGATCGACGACGGTGGAATGCCAATGGAGCGGCCATTTTCATAACGGCCAATACGGGCGCCAAGCAGCATCACAGCTGCTAAGGCTGCCCAACCACCAAACCCGTGAACAACGACGGACCCTGCAAAATCATGAAACTGCGCCCCAAAGAGCGGTTCAAACAAACCCGTTTGCAGACCGAAGTTTGAATTCCATACAGCACCTTCGATCAGTGGATAGGCAAGACCAACAAACAGCGCCGTTGCCAAACATTGAGGCAAAAACTTTGCCCGCTCGGCGATGCCGCCAGACACGATGGCTGGGATCGCCGCAGCAAATGTGCACAGGAAGAAAAACTTGACCAGGCTGACGCCCTTTGGCCCGAAGCCCTCTGCCGCTCCTGAGATATCACCCGCGCTCAAAAGGAAATTGACGCCATAGGCAATCGCGTAGCCGATGAAGAAATAGGTGACGGTCGAAATCGCGAAATCGACCAGAATTTTCACCAACGCGTTGACTTGGTTCTTGTGTCTAACGGTGCCGACCTCAAGGAACGCAAAGCCCCCGTGCATCGCAAACACAAGAATCGCTCCCATCAGGAGAAAAAAGACATCCGATCCCTGCTGCAATTCTTCCATTGCCAAACCCCCTATTTCCCAGCGCAACGTTTTTAGGCAAACAGCGAAATTCGCCGCTGTTCCACCCGCCGTTGCCTATCCGCGATCAAGATCCGTGCCATAGGGTAAACGCGCGTATATTGCATTTTATTTCAATGGCTTAGGTTCTATTGCTGGTTCTGCCCGTGCGCCATGTGCCTAGAGTCTAGGCACAATGGTGGCGGTACATGCTGCTGAATTAGGCAGCGGCGACACTCAGGTCCGCGTTAGCGCACCCGGCGCGGGTTGAGATAAAGATCGTTTTCCTGCCGCTCGAGTTTCATCTCAAGCTTGCCGCGTTTGGCTGCGCGATACAGGGTCCGCATGTGCCACTTGACGTCGTTGTCGAAGAAAATGACGCCGGTGAACAATTTGAGCACAGTCAGCAGACGCTTGTCGGCGTGGTGGCCGGCTTTCACTTTACCCTTCCACTTGCCACCAATGGAAAACATCTTGCCATCAATGCTCCCGACTTTTTCTCCCAAATGATCGTAGAGAACATAGTCGCCGCCGAGATCGATAAAGCGGCGGCGCAGGCGATAGAATTCTGGATCGCCTTTGTCGTCGACCAAGAAGAACGAATAATTCTCCGGCATAAACATCCACTTGTTGGCCGAGCGCTCCAGATAGATGATGTACTGATCGTCATCGGTGTTGATCGAGAACGTCATGACCGGCAAACCACGCGCGCCCAAAGTCTGCTGCAAAGAGCGACCGAGCATCAGGTCCATGGTGGCTTTCCAACCAAGCTTGGGCGTGAACAGCTTGAAAACCAGCCGTTTGTCCATGCCGGTAGCGTCTTTCCAGACGTCTTCACGATAGCCCAGCAGACCGGTGCGTTCCCCGTCATCCTGCACTTCGGCAAAGATATCCATGTCTGAAGTAAACTGGCGCGACTTGCCGCGGTTGCGCTGGCGTTTGAAGAGTCCAAACTCGGTGGTGTTTAAATCTGTCAGCCAGACATCAACGAGAAACGTGTGCCATTTGACCGCTTGGTCCTTGGCAGGTGCGGATTTCTTG
>JAHZKN010000039.1 GCA_022600335.1 Alphaproteobacteria bacterium | reverse complement strand
GATGACCGCAGCGGCTGCCAATGTCGCAGCCATTGATACCATTTATATTGATTTGCGAGATCAACCTGGTTTAGCGCGAGAAGCCGCAGATGCCGCCAGCGATGGCTTTACAGGAAAGCTCGCGATTCACCCTGACCAGGTGGCCGTGATCAACGACGCTTTTACGCCAACACCTGGTGAAATCGCACGCGCCAGCGAAATTGTTGAGGCGTTTTCGGAAAGCAATTCAACCGGTGTTTTGACAATGGATGGTGAAATGCTTGATCGGCCGCATCTGCGGCGCGCGAAGAGGATCCTCGAACGTGCTCGTCTCGCAGGTGCCCTGACCGATTAGTTCCGCCCGCAGTAGGCAAAGCACAACCCCATCGTTACGTCGAACTCGTTCTCACCATTCATCACTCCGCACCGGTCCAATGGCTGACGATGTCTTGCATGTCCGGCCGTGCCCGTTCCACGGGCTCAGTGCCCGCCGTACCGATATGTACAAAACCAGCAACGCGTTCGTTTTCACCAAGGCCCAGCGCACTGCAAATTTTGACATCGTACGCCATCCACTCTGTCAACCACGATGTGGCGTACCCATAAGCATTAGCGGCCAAGCATAAATTGTAAGCGGCAACGCCTGCTGACAAGGATTGTTCCCACTGTGGAACGGCAGGATGATCGGTGAGCTTTGCGATCACAGCCACAACTAGGGGCGCGCGCAGAAAGCGGCCGCGCTCTACCTCTAGCCGTTGCTCGGACGGTTGAGGTTGCTGCTGGGCATTGGCCGCGCAGACCTTGGCAATGATTTCGCCAAATTGTGCCCGCGCGTCCCCTTCAAAAATGATGAACCGCCAAGGCGCTAGCCTTTTGTGGTCGGGAACCCGGGCGGCAATTTTGAGCATTGCGGCCAATTCTTGTTGCGATGGGGCGGGTGCCACCAGTTGATCCGGCTTACGTGAGCGCCGGCTGGCGAGAAAATCGACAAAAGCTTGGTTCATGACTTGCTTTTCCATTCAAGCGACTGAATTCTGCCTCGCTAACCCAGTTCCATTTCATTTACAATGACACCGTGATATCGACATCGCACGAGGGATCATGACGTTCTTACAACCACGCAATGTTGCCGGTTTTTTAATGCTCGCCCTATTTGCGGTGTTAGCTGCGACCCAGTTTAGTCATGCCGACCCGGCTGCTCCGCCAACCGTGATGGTCATCTTGGACGGTTCTGGATCGATGTGGGGTAAACTTGCCAAAGAACCAGCAACAAAACTTGCCCTGTCACAAACCAATCTGATTGCTGCGCTCGCCAAAACTAGTTCCAACCTCAAACTTGGGTTTGCCTCTTTCGGGCATCGCCGTGCCGGCCATTGTCAAGATGCGCAGGTGTTGGTGCCACCGGCCGCTGGTACGGTTGGCGATGTCACAACTCTAATCAGTAAACTTAATCCACGTGGCAAAGGGCCGTTGACACTGGCTCTCCGCAATGCAGCCGAAGCCGTGCCGCCTGATGCGCATGGAGCCATTGTTCTTGTCCACGATGGGGCCGACAATTGCCGCCAGGACCCGTGCCAAGCAGCAGCCGACATTGCCCAATCGCACCCTAAAATGGCCGTACATCTGATCAGCCTGGACCTGGAGCCAGCCGCAGCAGTTGCGATGTCCTGCATCGCAAAAAACACCGGCGGAACCGCTACGTCGGTTAAAACCGAAGCTGCTCTCAAATCAGCCATCCAATCAGCCATGGCAATCGCAATGCTGCAGCCTCCAGTCGCTGCAGATCGACTGAAAGACAGCACGGAACCCGACCAGAGCTCACAGGCAGCAGCTGACAAGGGGCCGGCGCGAATTCGAATTGTCGCCGGATTCAAAACAGATTCAGGCAACCGCATTCGAGACGTTGACTGGACAGTAGCCTCGCCTGCAGAACCATCAAAAGTGGTGTTACAGCAACGCGCCACAGAGCTTGCAAGCAAAATTCCCGCAGGCCGATACACTGTCACAGCAACTGCGGGTCTGGCATCTGCACATCAGCAGATCACAGTTGCCGATCAAGGTGAAACACGTGCACGACTGATATTGGATGCAGGCACACTCGTATTAGAAAGCCGCAAACTGGGGCCAAATTCTGCTGACAAATCCGACCCGGTTTTTTATTCCTTGCGGCGGCCGGCTAAACCCGACTCAGCTGATGATGGGCGACCCATTTGGATTGGCAGCAACAAAAACGCTACACAATTGATCTTGCCAAGTGGGGCCTTTGAGCTGGAGATTGAGCGCGGCGCAATAAAAAGATCCATGCCGGTCACAATCACGTCCGGTCAGGCGACACCTATCGATACGGCGTTGGAAGAAAGCCTATTGGTGTTGGAAAGTCTGATTGCAACCGCTCCGGACTCAGAACCCGCTGCAGCCCAGGCGCAACCCAGCGTGTCTTACGTACTCAGCACTGACGATCCATCTTCTGCCGGCGGACGTCGCGAGATTGGACGATCCGCATCGCCAAATGCGAAATTTCAATTGCAGCCAGGAACGTACTACGCTGAAGCGACACTCGGTCAGGCGAAACAGGAATATCGTTTTGCCATCGGGGCTGATCAAGTTGTGCACCATCAATTTCGCTTTAAGGTATCGCGCGTAACGCTAGAAGCAACCGTTGGCGAAACAGCCGTATCAGACTCCATTCCAGTAACCTATCGAGCGCTGTCGTTAAATAGCGCCCCGGCGCGCGTCGTCGTCACCACATCCCAGCGCACACCACACCTGATTTTGCCACATGGACGCTATCGCTTTGAAGCTGAAGTTGATGGCACGGTCTATGGCAAAGGCCCAGAACTTTCACTTGAATCTGGCACGTCACAGAAAGTTGCAATACCCATACAAGCTGGTCTTGTGACCTTGAAGCCCGACCAAGCGCTGCGCCGCGGCTCTCTGCCACGCGTTCAGATTCGCAATCAAACTGGAGATGTGGTGTGGCGAGGACGACCGGGTCGCGATACCAAAACGCTGTTGGCGCCTGGAACCTACTCAATGGAACACCGCGGCATTCCGAGCAGCCGTGCTCTGACCTTTACGGTGCAAGAAGGACAGGCCACGGTTGTTGACATCGCACCAAATTCCTAGGACAGCCAAACCACAAATTATGCACCAAATTCTATATCTTGCGCACGATTTCCCTTATTGTAGCCACCGTTTCTTGTTGAGAGT
>JAHZKN010000038.1 GCA_022600335.1 Alphaproteobacteria bacterium | reverse complement strand
CTCCAGAATGCCTGCAACCAGATCACGAATGTCGGCTTCATCATCGACGATTAGGATGTCAGCAGCCATCGACTACTCCTTAGCTTCTTGTAAAATGTGGCGCTTGGCTTCAGTTTTGGAAACGCCACCGGTTTGATCTTGGGGTGGCGAAGAGGCGCGATTGGCTCGCCGTCGCCCCTTGTCCAAATCTTGGTGTTGGTCATCGCTCTGTTTGTAGGGCAATGTTAGTCGGGCGCGCGCGCCCCTGAGTTGAATCGCATGTTGCTCCGTCTTTGCCTGACCACCGTCGGCATCTTCAAGTGTTAGGGTGCCGCCGTGCTGCTCAACAATTTTTTGCACGATGGCCAAACCGAGTCCGGTCCCCTTGCTGCCCTTGGTCGTCACGTATGGCTCCAGCAAACGGTTGCGATTTGATTTTGGTAAACCAATCCCATTGTCGGTGACTTGGATGACCAAGTGATCCGTCTGTTCGATGAGCTCCGCGCTCACCTGCGGCTTGTAATTTTCGCCAGCTTTTTCCGAGGCGCTTTCAACAGCCTCAGTTGCGTTCTTTACCAGGTTGGTCACAGCCTGTGTCATGAGACGACGGTCAAACGAACCGCGCACAGCCTCTTCTGGTACTTCCATACGAAAGGCAACGCCGGGATGGCCTTCGCGAAACAAAATCACAGGCTCCTGCACAACATCGCGAAAATCGCCGGACTCAATCACTGGTTTTGGGATGCGGGCAAACGAGGCGAACTCATCGACCATACTCTTGATGTCACCGGCCTGGCGTTCAATGGTCGAAGTTAGCTTTTCAAACGTTGCCCGCTGCTCGTCCTCAATGACGTGCGCATACTTGCGCCGCAACCGCTCAACCGACAGAATAATCGGCGTCAATGGATTCTTGATTTCATGGGCGATACGGCGAGCCACATCCGCCCAAGCCGACGTGCGCTGCGCTGAAACCAATTCTGTGATGTCATCCAATGTCACCACAGAGCCGACGTCCCCAGATCCAGCCTCCTCTTCTGTGACACGCACAGCAAATGTGCGTTCTTCGTCACCCAGCGTGATTGAAATTTCATCACGGGCCTTGGCTTTAAAACCTTGCCGCTCATGCTTTGCTAGAATGTCGGCAAATACCGGCAAAGCTTCGCCGAGCTTCTTGCCCACTATTTTCTCTTCATCAACGTTGAGCAGCGCCTGAGCCGACCGCGAAACCAATGTGATACGTCCCTGACTATCAAGTCCGATCACACCAGCAGAGACCCCTGACAACACAGCCTCGATGAAGCGCCGCCGATCCGTGAGTTGGTCGTTGGCGGTGACGAGATCATCGTGTTGTGACTTCAATTCTCGTGTCATGCGATTGAAGGTTTGCGATAACCGCCTGAGATCGCCCTCACCGCGCTTCTCTGGCAACTCGACACTCAAATTTCCGCCCGAAACTTCTTCTGCAGCCCCAATCAGGCGACGGATCGGCGCGACAAACCGACCAGCGAACCACAGCCCGGCCCAAATAGCCGCTAGTAACGCGGTCATCGAAATCATGGTGTACATGAGCCCGTGCGCAAGCTTGAGACCGCCGCGTGCTTGGCGCAGCTGATTGTAGTCCGACACACTCTGCTTGGTTGCAGTGAGCTGGCGAATAACTGTTGGACTGACATTGCGCAAAACATAGAGGAAGCGGTTGGCTTCACTCTTGAGCTTTGCAATGGCGGCAATGGAATAGCCCGTCTTTGGCGTCAAAACTGGCAATTGTCCCTTGCGCGCAAGGGCCATCACATCGTTATCAGGCTTAGAAAACGGCAGGCTGGCATTCTCGACAGGGTTCGAAACCTGCTCACCTTGCCTGTCAATAATATACACCGCTGGTAAATCGCGTAGTGCAGCCTGCGCAATGACCAGTTGCTCGAAGCGTGGCCGATTGTCGGCGGTCAACTCTGCTGACGCATCAAGGTCGCGCACCATGTTGGCAACGTCTGTGCGGATAACCCTGCCATGTTCAATTAAATAGGCCTTGGCAACGGCGTGCGAGTTTTCAATCACAACGCGGGTGCGTTTGGAAAACCAACCATCAATCGAGCGCGAAAACGTGGTCGTTGCAGCCACAGCCAGCAGCATTGCAGGTAGCGCAGCAATGATTGAAAACAACAAAACGATGCGGGCATGCAGACGTGCCCCGGGCACACGATCTCGCCACGCCTGCCAAAGTTGCATCGCTTGCCACGCGATGACGCCAATCATTGCGAGGATCAGAACAACGTTGAATGCAAGGACGCTGACAACCACAGCATTGCTGGGAGCGATCGGCGTGAGGCCGGTGAGAATGAGATAGGTGGCAAGCGCTGATACCAGCGATAGAATGACAACCGTGAAACCGATCCAGAATGCGCGTTCATTTGGCGAAACCGGACCACGCTCGACCTCAGCAGCAGATCCGAGCCCTGGCGAAGGTTGCATGCTTTTGGCGGTCATAACTGGACCATCCGTTTTCCTAACCTACTCAACTGCGCGCACTGTGGTTCGCTGTTTGAACCAGGCTGTGCCGCCAACACTTGCCGCACGTGTGGCCCCAAGCTGCCACCCCTGTTGCTCTAACAGCGCGGCGCTGCCAGGCTCGGCCGGCGCGTTGTGGCGACCAAGACACGTGCAGTCCGCCTGGTTGCATCACTGCCCGCACCAACAACAGAGAAACTGTGACATTTTCGCGACAAAGACAAGGTGGTTTCCCTCCGATCGCCGCCGGGTAAGGTTGTTCATGCACAACAGATTTGTGGTTAAGAGGCCAGCATCGTGACAATCGCCGGCAAATAGACGGTCCTGTTACATCTGCTGTCCAGCAGTCCCGCAGCTAGTAGGCCGGCGATTTGATGACCCGGATATCGAGATTTTTGATGCGGCTGCGCAGGGTGTTGCGGTTCACGCCCAGAAGCTCTGCAGCACGTATTTGGTTGCCCCGCGTCGCCGACAAAGCTGCATTCAGCAACGGAACCTCCACCTGACGAAGAATGCGATCGTAAAGGCCTGGCGGCGGCAGCTCTTTGCCGAAGCTGGCAAAGTGCAGATTTAAATAGTGTTCAACGAGCTCAGACAAATCTTTTGTATTGGCTTCGACATCGCCGGTATCCGGCAAGGCTGTTTCCGTCATCTCCTGATCAACAATCTGATAGGTCAAACTCTCGACGGCGTGCAGAGCTGATACGCGGCGCACAAAGTTCTCGAGTTCACGCACATTGCCCGGCCAGGTATACTGCTTCAGCCGCTCGACCGCAGCTTTTTCAATCATCTTCTCGCCGAGACCCTCACGCGCGGCTCGGCGCAGAAAAAAGCGCACAAGAT
>JAHZKN010000354.1 GCA_022600335.1 Alphaproteobacteria bacterium | reverse complement strand
TCTTTGAAGCGCGATTTGATCTCATCCTTGTCGGCATCGGGCTCTAGATGCAGCGCCGTCAACGCCTTGCGTTCCAAGGGCTTGACCTGCTTGCGCGGCGTTTGAGCCTCCTTGCGCGCCTGTTTTGCGCGCCAGGCAAAGAATCCGTGTGGATCCTGCAGCTTATCGTAAGCGTCCCAATCTCCCGATTTCGCTCCGCCACCAGATTTGTTTTCTGGGTCCGTCGCTGAATCTCCACCCATCTTCCAGGTCGGTCGATGACCGGTGATGGCGTCCTTTTGAAATTCCGCCACTTCGCCGTCGCTCATGCCATTAAAATAGTTGTAGGATGCGTTGTAGCTGCGCACATGATCAACACAGAACACGAAGTATTCGCCATCGCGTCCGCGCCCCTTTGGCGCGCGATGCGACCCAGGTCGATCGCATCCCTTCCACTGGCATGGGGGGCCGTCTGCCTTCTTCGCTGTCTTATGTCGCGTGCCAGCGCGCGTGCGGCCGGTCGAGACGCGAATGGAATCAAAGTATTTTGAATTCAGCTTCATGGTGGCCTGATTATGGTCTCCTCCAACCTGTCATACAAGCACTAGCAGAATGGTCTGTTCGAGTTGTGGCCAGCCTGCCATAATGCGCGTCCTTTTGCCGCCTCAATGTCATGAGAAGCCTTAATGAGTGCTGAAAAACGCCTACAAGAAAAGTTGATGATCGCATTAGAGCCAACGCGCCTCGATATCATCAACGAAAGTGATCTCCATGCTGGCCATCGATCGTCTCCTGGCACAGGAGAAAGCCACTTTCGTATCCTCGTTGTTTCCGACAAATTTCGCGGCTTGACGCGGGTTGCCCGTCACCGCCTTGTCAATGCGGCCCTTGCCGATGAGCTCGCGGGCCGTATTCATGCCCTGGCACTTACCACTCTGGCGCCCGACGAGCCGCTGCCCTAGCGTTTTCACAACACGCCACCGCGTATCACGCTGCAGCACCCTACAGCCGCGGCGCTACCTTCGCTGGCGTCGCGTTGCTCAATGGCTTGACACGGATGGCGGCAATCTTATTGCGGTGTTTGCGTAAGATCTCAAAGCGATAGCCATAGAACTTAAAAACTTGACCCGGTTCGGGAATGTTTTCCGCCTCGTGGATCACGAGCCCGGCTATGGTTGTGGCTTCTTCGTCCGGCAAATCCCAATTCATAAATCGGTTCAGGTCGCGAATGGCAACCGTGCCATCGACGTTGACCGTCCCATCATGCTGTGGACGAATATTTGCCTCCTGCGTGTCATGCTCATCGTCAATCTGGCCAACGATCTCCTCGAGTATATCCTCAAGCGTAATGAGCCCTTGCACCTCGCCATATTCATCAACGACCAAAGCCAACTGCGCTTTGCGCTTTAAAAAAGCATTGAGTTGAACTTTGACACTGGTCGTCTCGGGCACGAACCAGGGCTCAAGCGCAAAGCTCATAATGTCGATTTTTGACAGATCCCATGATTGGCGTCCAAGGGCAGCAAAGAGGTCCTTTGTGTGCAGGACGCCGACAATATTCTCTGGCTGATCTTTCCAGATGGGCACCCGTGTGAATTGCGAATCGAGGAGTTCATCAATGACTTTTTCCGTTGGGTCGTCAGCATTAATCGTTTCCATCTTGGTGCGATGGATCATGATGTCATCTATTTGCAGGTCACGCAGATCAAGCACACCGCCTAACATATCTGCATCATGGCGTGCTACTGCGCCTTCTTTGGTCTGCAAATCAATCGTGCCGCGAATTTCTTCGTGAGCCGCCAAAAGATTTGCATCATCATCTTTTTCTGTAGGGGTGAACCGAAAAATTTGCCGAACGATGAATTCAATCCCGGCTGTGAACGGGCGCATGAGCACGATCAGCGCCTGCATGGCAGGCGCGATGGCAAGGGCGAACCGATCTGAAAAGGCTAAGGCATAAGTCTTCGGCAGCACCTCGGCGAAAATCACAACCAGTACGGTGACCCCGATGGTGGCGTAGAGCACGCCAACATCACCGAACAGACTGATGAGCAGGCTGGTGGTCAACGCTGAGGCGAGGATGTTGACAAGATTGTTGCCCAACAGAACCGCACCAATAATGCGATGTGGCTCCGTTAGAAGCGCATTGACGCGACCTGCGTTGATATTGCCCTCCTGCTCAAGTGCGTGCATGCGCGCGCGGGAGGCAGCGGTCAGCGCAGTCTCTGATCCGGAAAAGAAGCCCGACAAACAGATCAATGTCAGAACGACAAGAAGGGTAAGTCCAATTTCAAGTGTCATACGTTTGTTCACCAAAGGTGAGGGTTAGAGGAACTTCTAAGCATGATGCGCAGCTTATCGCTGCAAAAGTACAGCGGCTGTGAGGCAACCTCGATGAGCGCCAAGCTGTAGAGAAAAGCACATCGCTAGGCTTGGCCGCACTCAGCCGCTAAAAAGGTTTCCAGCACGTCAGTTTGCACGTCGCTGGTTAAGAATGCATCGCCAATATCGCGTGCCAGAACAAGAACGAGATCGCCGTGGCGTACTTTCTTATCTTGCCGCATAAGCTTTAACAGCATTGCAACATCAGGCGGGGCACCGGGAATATTGGAAATCTGTGTTGGCAGCCCTACGGCTGAGAAATGTGCAGAAACCCGCGCCGCGCTACCGTCTGGTGCATGACCCAACTCCTCCGAGAGCCGGAAAGCTAAGCACATGCCAATGGCAATCGCCTCGCCGTGCAACAATCTGTCTGTATATCTTGTCCACGCCTCAAACGCATGACCAAACGTATGACCGAGATTGAGCAACGCCCGGTCGCCGTGTTCAAGTTCGTCACGACGGACAATGTCGGCTTTGGCTTTGACGCTCGTTTCGATCGCCTTACCAAGCGCGTCATCGTCAAAGGCAAAAATAGCCGCGTGATTGGACTCAAGCCACTTGAAGAATGCAGCATCACCAAGCAGGCCGTACTTAGCAACCTCTGCATAGCCAGCCCGCATCTGACGATCTGGTAGCGTCTTTAGAGTCGCCGTATCGGCTGCGACAAGAGTTGGCTGGTGAAACACGCCAATGAGATTCTTGCCATGTGCAGTATTGATACCGGTTTTGCCACCAACAGAGCTGTCGACCTGCGCCAGCAGCGTTGTCGGCACCTGCACGAAGCGTATTCCACGCCGCACAATGCCAGCTGCAAAGCCCGCCAAATCTCCAATCACACCGCCGCCAAAGGCGACAACAAAATCACCGCGTTCTAGACCCAATTCCAGAAGCTGACTGCACAGGGGCTCAAGCTGAGAAAAACTTTTGCTGACCTCGCCTGCAGGGACAACAATTGACCCGGCAAAGCGACCTTCCGCTCTAAGGCTTGCTTCCAACCCTGGCAAATGCAGCTTAGCCACATTGTCATCTGTAACGACGGCGCACTTTGCCTTACTCGATTGTGCAGCAACAGCACGGCCGACCTCGTCAACAAGCCCCGGGCCAATCAAGACATCATAGGACCGTGCACCGAGCTCAACGCGAACGGTGCGTTCCGCGCGCGTGTTGGCAGCGAGTGAATGTACAACGGTCGGCATCTAATGTGGCCTCGAATTCCCAGCTATGGCTTGCCTTTGGCTGACTGTCCTATCAGACCGCAGGCGAGGGAGCCAGAGCCAGGCGCTTGGCAACAGCAGTCAGCACATCGCTAACAATCACGTCGTGCGGCACCTCGCGGCTCTCCACTGTCACATCTGCTTCAGCGTAGATCGAATAGCGCTCTGCCATGAGATCACGCATTACCACCTCTGGATCCTTGGTCTTGAGAAGTGGTCGATTATCTCTCCGCAAGACTCGGCGCATCAAAACAGGCAACTCAGCTTTGAGCCAAACTGAAACGCTTGCTGATTTGATCAGGGCACGCGTTTCAGGGGCAACAAACGCTCCACCTCCCGTTGCGAGCACCAGTGGGCCCTGTTCTAAAATGCTAGCAATCACCAGTTTTTCTCGATCGCGAAAGAAGGCTTCACCATGCTCGGAAAAAATGTCAGCGATGGTCTGCCCGGCGCGCTTTTCAATCTCATCATCTGCATCAACAAATGGCAGCTGCAAACGCGTTGCCACACGACGGCCTACAGACGACTTTCCACAGCCCATCAATCCAACCATAACAATCGCGCGCGTGCCGAGCTTTTGAGCAATATCTGCTGCCAGTTTCTTATCGTCCTGGCTGTATTTGCGTCGCGTCGGCACTCGATTGTCACCTTCTACAGTTGCTCAGTTGTGGATCACACGCGCATCAGCCGCAACACGACTCGGTCCAGATTGCAGCACCTCAGCACCGCCCTAACGTGGTGCTAATCCTGTCATGAATAGTGCGATATTTGTCAAACTATTGTCGAGGCAGTATGGCTATGACCCGTCATAGATACTTTAAACTGTAGAAACATCTCCGTTTTTTGCCGCCTGTTCGCTAAACGCTGTTGGATCTGAGCACAATTTCGCATTAAGTTAATGTGTTCGTTCTGCGATGTTGGCTCATGCCCATGGGCACAGTGGTGCGAAATGAGGCCTGAGCCCATTGTGGCTGGCTGGCCGTCGGTGATATTTGTCTGGCTTCCAAACCACAACGCTAAGACCTCGTTTTATCGAGAAGGGTTAGAAAATGCCGAGCCTCGTCCGTTTTCTCACCGCCGTTGGCACCATAGCAGCCGTGGTTTTGGGCGGCTTGTTTGTTTTGGCAAAGTACTATGAGCCGGAAACCACCGAGGTCAAAAAGGTTGTCCCTAGCGTCTCGATCCGACGCGATTAAGTAAATCGGGTCTGGTGCCACAGATTTGGACAAAATCTGACCGCATGAGTCTTGTTTGAATGCTGACAATCTGAGGAAAATTGGCCTGGACTGACAAGCGGCTCGTTGTTTCACGTGTGTCAGTCCTATTGTAACACCACAACCCACACGGCCTGATCAAAACCTATGCGCGCTTTCACCCTTCTTCCATATGCTTTTTTGGGACTGCTGATCGCCGTCTCAGCGCCGACACCGTTGATCGCGCAAAACGTGCTTAATCCATTCTGGAAAGACCAATCCAAGGACAACCAAAAACCTAAGGCTGGTTCGCAATCTTCACCTGCAACATCGCAGCCCGAACCTCTGCCCGCTCCCTATTTGGAGCCGATGCAAAGCCCACCCTCTTTTGCAACCGAGCACACGACACAGCAACCTGCACCGGCTGCAGGTGCCGGAGGACAAACCTGGCGATCGGAGCAACCATCCCAACACAACACGCCCTACGGCAGTCAGCAGCCAGGGGTGGCGCCTCGGATTGACGATGCCCGCGGTGTGGAACGCGGTGCACTTGCTCCGGTGATGGCAGGCGATAGCACACACTTACCCTACGAGCTTTGGCGCGGGCTATCTGTCCAGCAGGTTGAACAGCTTATCGCATCGCTAACAATACCGCCGCGATCCACCACCATTCACAACCTTTGGACGAGACTGATACTTTCAGAGGCTGCTTCACCCGGACAGGGTCAAGGCGAAGCACAGTTTGCAGCTATTCGCTCCGAAGCGTTGTTCCGCTCCGGCCTTTTAGAAGAAGCCCATCAGGTAATGGCCAAAGTCGCACCGGCGGGCACAACAACAGCGTTGTTTGACACACTTAAAGCGCGCGCGGCCATCGCAGCGGAACAACCTGAGAAGGGATGTCCCGTTGCCAAGGGGCTTGTGCGACGAATCACTGAATTGCCAAAAAGCCTCGCAGGCACCGCAAGCTTGATTATCGGCTACTGCGCAGCGCTGGATAACAATCGCGCTGCTGCTGGATTGGCTGCCGATCTCGCACAAGAAAATGGATTGCAGGCCTCTTCAGGGATAACCGCCTTACGCGCGTTTTCTGTGAATACGCTACCGCGCGCCCAGAGCACTGCGCCAATGACCATTATTGACTATCGTATTCTGCAGCTGGTTGGTGGAGATCTGACACCCCCTGACCTTGCTAAATCTAAGCCTCCACTTCTCGCAGCACTGGCGAAGTCAGCCAAAACACCAAAGACATTGCGTGTCGCCGCTGGGGAAGCAGCTCTTGCGCATAATGCCATTACCGTTCGTGATATGGCGGAGATCTACCGCTCGCATCAAGCAACTGGCACAGCGGTAGCAGCCGCTGGGCGCAACCAAGACATCGCCGGGGGCGGCGGTGAAGCGCAACGTGCAGCACTATTTAATGCCGCAGAAGCGGAAACAATGCCGCTGCGAAAGGCGCGTAGCATTCGTGCTTTTCTCGACGTCGCGCGCCGTGCTGGTTTCTATTGGCACGCGTTGCAGAGTATGGCCGAGCCGGCCAACCAGCTGGCGTCGCTGCCCGAGATCGCCTGGTTCGCTGAAACCGGGATTGAGACTAGCTTGGCCGCCGGTAACTATATCCAGGCGCGCAGGTGGGCAGCATTCGCAGCATCACAAAGGCAAGATGGTGGCGCTAACCTGGGTCATTGGATCGGACTCATTGACATTGCAGACCCAGGACCGGCGCAAGGTCGACTTGAAACTGGTCTGGCGATGATTGAAAAGGCAGCTGTGCGCGGTCAGTTTGATCCGGTGCTGTTACATCGCCTAGCAACAGTGCTCGATGCGCTCGACACGCATGTTCCAATCCCGTTATGGGAGATTGCCAGCCGGACACCCCAGCCAACAACTGGGCATCTGCCTGAAACAGGGATCCTATCCGCTTTGCAGACCGCGGCAAAAAACAAGGAATATGGTCACATGGCACTGTTGACCATGAAAACCCTTGGGCCCAACGGTGCCGAGGGCGCGCATATGATTGCGCTTGGGGATTCCATCCGCGCGCTGAAACGCGGTGGGCTCAAAAAAGAAGCCAGGCAGCTCGGTGTTGAAGCCCTGTTTGGCAGTTGGCCACGCGCCGTTCGCAATTGAGGCCAGCAAGCATGCTTGCAGATGACCGCTCAGCGATCGCACTGTTCCTTGATATGTTGGCAACCGAACGCGGTGCGGCGGCGAACACTCTGGATGCCTATCGCCGCGACCTCAATCACTTTCACGCGTTTATGACGGCCGGCAACAGCACGATCTTAGATGCCACACCAGCTGACATCCGCGCCTACATGCAGCAGGAGGCAGCACACGGTCTTGCAGCCACTTCACGCGCACGTCGCCTCTCATCCCTGCGCCAACTCTACAAATTTCTTGAAGCAGAGGGTGTCATTGAGGACAGCCCAGCAAGCGGCACGACGTCTCCAAAGAGCCAACGCAGCCTACCCAAGACAATGACTGTGGCTGAGGTTGACTGTCTTCTCAACTATGCCCGCAATGCGACCCAAGGCCTCAAAGGCCGGCCGCTGGTGCGCGCTGTTCGCTTTCACTGCTTGCTTGAGCTTCTTTATGCCACTGGTATGCGCGTATCTGAATTGGTTTCCCTGCCACGCTCGGTGCTGGCAGGCGATGACCGCACATTGTTGATCAAAGGCAAGGGCGGGCGCGAACGCATTGTGCCGCTGAACGGTGCTGCTCGCACGGCGCTATTGCGATACCTCAGTCTCGGAGAGCGCGCTGAAGATGGCGTAGCTGCCATGATCAC
>JAHZKN010000353.1 GCA_022600335.1 Alphaproteobacteria bacterium | reverse complement strand
CGCCTTCGGCTGCGATGACCGCCCGGTTGTTTGCCGTAGTCAGTTCACCGTCTGCGGGTTCCAGTTCAATCTCAACGATATTGGTGCCGGCGTGAGGAAAGGCCATTTCAATGTCGAGAGGTGTGCCGATCATAGCTTGGCGGACTTCGTCGGGCTGATCCTGTCGGCGCACACGCAACGCGATCGGGCTGCCACTGTTCGTTTGGGTCAGTGGTGCCTGGCGCACCTGGAGGCTTATGGTGCGCGTTTGTCCAACGATGCCATAGCGCGGTGCCTTCAGAACTTCGATGCGGCGATCAAATTCTTTGGGCCGTCCTGTCAGGAGCGCGTGAACGGGTGCGTCAAAACCAAGTGCAGCGGTGGATTTCGGCACATCGTGCACCTGGCCATCACTGATGAAAATAACGCCTGCTAATCGATCCGGTGGTGTGTCCTTGAGGGCGGCGTTGAGATCTTGGAACAACTGTGTGCCGCGCGGGCCACCGTCGGCGGGACGTGCTCCCGTGACCCATTTGACTTTTAAATTCGGGATTTTAGCCAGTCGCTCTTTGAGCGACTCTTGAATGAGCTTTGCCGCACGTGCGCGTTGTTCCAAACTTTGGCTGGCGCTTTCATCAGTGACGACAATCGCAATGTTCGTCAGACTGTCGCGCTCTTCTTGGCGCAGAGACGGATTGGAAAGCGCGCCTAAGATAGCCAGCAATGCCAGGGCTCTGAGAGCGGCACCCGGCGCGCGGCGCAAAAAGAGAATGGCAACAAGCACGCCGGCAACGCCAGCTGCGAGCCACAGCAGTGGTTCAGAGATCAACGGAGAGAATTCAAAAGTCCAATTCATGATCGCTGCTATTGCCCCAATCTTTCGAGTAAGGATGGGACATGCACTTGATCGGCTTTGTAATTCCCGGTCAGTGCGTGCATCACAATGTTGACCCCAGTGCGAAATGCCATCTCACGCTGTTCTTCGCCGCCCGGCACAGTCGGGTACAGGCCTCGACCGCGTTTATCTAACGCCCAAGCCGACGCGAGGTCGTTGGATGTGATGAGAATGGAGGTGACGCCATCGGCGCGGCGCGCTTTGCGCTGGTCTCCAGCATCAATTTCGCCTTCCGCCTCAACCCACATTTGACCGCCGTCCCATCGTCCGGGGAATGTGCGCAAGAGATAAAATGATTTTGTCAGCACATGGTCATCAGGCACCGGTTCCACACGTGGAACGTCCAAACGGCCAAGCAGGCGTTGCAGTGCCGTGCCACCTTCACCAGAGACGGGCATGCCAGTTGGTAAGCCGGCACCATAATCGCGCGTGTCAAAAATAATCATGCCGCCTTGCTTCATAAAGGCGTCAATCTTGGCAAGTGTCGCGTTTTTGAGCGGCTTGGCGGCACTTAAAACTGGCCAATAGAGAATGGGATAAAAAGCAATTTCATCCTTGGCGATGTCGACCCCGATCGGTTTTCCAGGCTCAACAGCTGTACGCACGGTCAACACTTGGACAAGGCCTTCCAGCCCCAGCCGAGAGATACGGTCGGTTTTTGCGTCGCCTGTGAGCACATAACCAAACGTGACTTTTGAGGTCGCCATTTGACCAATTGCATCTGGCGACCGGTTGCCGCTTTCGCCTGTGGTATCCGGCAACACGCCTTGCGCATATGCTGGCCGCGCGTCGATCGCCACCACGCTTGCAGCCGCGATCAGGCCGGCAACGCCAGCACGGCTTGTTTTGGCACCACGGCTCAGATCAGACATGCGCAATCCGCCAAGCTGTAACACGAGTACTGCGATAATATCTGCAAACAATAAAGCCAACGCGGCTGTGAGGACCCATGGTTTAAGCGCAAGTGCGGCGCGGTTTTCGTAACTGCGCTGTTCTGGATTTGCAGCACTGACGTCAAGCGCCTGCAATTCTGATTTTGGATTGAGAACGTTGAGGGCGCGTGGTGCCGCCGGTGAGCCATAGTAACCTGGCGGATGGGCAAGGCTCGGGCGCTGGTCTTGCGGCAATTTTGCAGTACTCAGAGCTTCCGCAGTTGGCGGTGGAGGCTGCAGGTTGCCAAATCCATCAAGGGTTTCGACGGGTGCCAATGTCGTGCCCGAGGTAGCGGACGGTGTGGAACCTGCACCACCTGCTGCTCGATTTGACGCACGTCGCGGTTCGGCTTCTGATTTTGTTGCAGATGTTTCCGCTGCAGCGCTTAGAGTGCCAAGCGTTGAAATGCGTTTCAGCATTTCAACAAACAATCCAGAGATCGGCAGGTTCGACCAATCCGAGTTGGCAGTGATGTGAAACAAGATCACTTGTCCTTGTCCCATGGGTTTGGCCGTCACCAGCGGTGTTCCGTCCTGTAAGCGCGCCAGGACTTTGACATCAGCGGACATGCGCGCAGGATCAGCTAAGACTTGACGCCGTACCGTGACGTCGATTTGTGGTTCAAGGCCGTGGAACAAGCTCTGAGCGTCAAATGCGGCAAGCTGCTGCGGTGTTGACCACGACAGTGCGCCACCAAGGGTGCGTCCACCAATACGCAATGGCGCTGGCAACAAGTCGTCACCGCCCTTCTCCATGCGTGGGCCAGCAAAGCGAACCAGTACACCACCCTTTTTTAGCCAAGCCTCGACTTGCTCGCGGACACCTTCGGGAAGTGTGCCGATGTCGGTGAGCACAAGAACGGTGATATTTTGGCTGAGCAGATCTTCGAGGCCAGCTGCCAGATTAGCATCCTTAGAACGAATGATTTCCGCAAACGGCTTCAACGCCTTTTCGACATAGTAGAGCGGTGACAGAATGGGTTGAGCTTGTTCTTGCCCGCCCCCCGATATCAAGCCAACGCGCTGCCAGTGTGAGCGTCCGTCGAGTAGGTTGATCGCCGCAGCAGACCGTTCACCTGATACTTCGACGCGAGCAACCTGATTGCGCAGTTCAAGAGGGAGGTCAAAGGTGACTGTATGATCCTTGGCGCCATCGGTAAGCTGGAAGGTCGCTTCCGCAAGGCGTTCGCTGCGCGTTGAAAGTGCAACGACAGTGCCAGCTCGCGGCGCACCGCCAGGGCGCAGCAACGTGGCCTGCAATTTGCCATTCTCGCCGACGTTACCGAAGACACCCAGTGGTTGTTTGTCACTTGCACTATCAAGTGTGATGAACACACCGCCCGTGGCAAGTTCAGATAGGCCCGTTGCAAACACCTGACTAACTTTGCCGCGGTCAATACCATCATGCATCCATATAACACTCGCACCAGACGGTTGAGCGCTGCGCAGAACCGGCGTCAGACGGCTTAGCGTGCCGACGTGGTCGGGTGCGAAAGGCTGTGGCTTCAGCGCTCGCGCTGCGGTTCGGGCTTCGTTGGGGCTCAACAGCTGTAAGCTTTCAGGCTTTGCTGAGAGCGTTGTTGGCACCAGAAGCAAT
>JAHZKN010000352.1 GCA_022600335.1 Alphaproteobacteria bacterium | reverse complement strand
GAGTCACAAAATGACGCCGTCATTAAATAACGTCGATCTCAGCAGGCAGGTAGCTGGTGACTTCGAGGCCAACTTCTTGCTCGCGAACGGCTGGTTTTGTCCAGGTCTTCATTTTAAATTCTCCTCCAAGAAACGATGTTACATCTTTGTTTAGCAGCGACGCGGCGTACATAATAAAAACAATCCGCTGGTCTTTAGTGATGTCGCGGCGTGAACATTCGCGTCCAAGCCTTGTGCGCTTAACAACCACGGCAACAGCGTTGCTGGCAAGTCAATTGTCGCTCACGAGATTGTGTGAAATTTCGCGTCACGTCGTGCAAGATTAAGCCTATTGCAATCGCTGCCGAATGCGACGACACGACACCAGTTGCGCGGTCAACGTTGGATGTGCGATCCGATGTCTAACGGTGTTGCAAGTAATTCGGTAGCCGTCGCTGTTGTGGCGAAGTTTGCTTTGCATTGGTCTGTTTTGCTGGCAGCGGCTGACACCTTGAAATTGGATCCTGAGTTGCAACGCGTGGCCTAACATGGCAGCGGCGATCTTATCCGATATTAGGAATTTATCCCATAACACGGCAAAAAAATGAAACGTGATACCTTTTTCTATGGAAGATCAATATCTTAATAGAAGATTATTCTAATTTCGTGTACTTAAGGCTCGACTTTTGCAGTCTGGTTCCCTGTGAGCGCCTGGTGACTGTTGTCCATTGGCAGGCTGAGCTCCAGGGGTCAGATCAGGGCAGGCTCTGTTGGATGGGTCTGCGCCGCAACTTTTAGGACGACAGACAGGATATGTTTCACTACCTAACGTGCTGCAGGATGCAGTTGGGGTATCGGAGCTGAAAGATACGATGACGGACAAGGCAAAATATGACTCTAACCCCCAGGGCACTGATCTAGATCAACCGCAACGGCCAGGCCGCGTTGACCTTATTGGCTGTGGACCCGGTGATCCCGAACTATTGACGTTGCGGGCATTGAAGCGGTTGGCAATGGCTGATGTTGTTGTGGCCGACCGGTTGGTGCCGGATGCCATTGTGGAGTTGGCAGACGCAAAGGCACGCCGTATCGATGTTGGCAAAACGCCTTTTGCGCCCTCGATTTCGCAAGATGAGATCAATCAAATTCTGGTGCGCGAAGCGCTGAAAGGAAACCACGTCGCGCGCTTGAAAGGTGGCGACCCTGGCATTTTTGGTCGTTTGGCCGAAGAGGTTAGTGCGTTGCGCGCAGCTGGCGTTTCGGTCGACATTGTGCCTGGTGTCACAGCTGCGCATGCGTGCGCCGCAGAGATTGGCTTGCCAGTCACACTCCGACACAAAGTGCGACAGTTTTCTGTTCTTACAGGAGCAACAGCTGGCGGTACGGTGGACTTGGATTGGCAAGCTTTATCGCGTGAGGGACACGCCTTTGCCATTTATATGGGCGTTGCCGCTGCTGATACATTAGCGAAACGAATGCTTGAATCGGGTGCCGCACCAACCCTCCCTGTTGTGGTAGTTGAGAACGGATGTCGACTAGAACAGCGCAGCGTGCAAACAACTCTTGCTCAATTGTCGGAGGCGATAACGGCTCTGGCAATTACAGGGCCTGCGATTATTTTTGTCGGGTTGGATTGGCAGCAGGCGAACTTATCACGACCGACAACGGTTGAGAGTTTCCCTGCCACCCAAAGCGCGTCTATTGAAGTGCCTGCGCGCGCCGCTGAAAATGCTGATACTGTAGTGACCGCCTGCCCATCGCCTAATCCGATCAAACGCACGAATGTGTCCTAGTGGCACGGCAAGCATGACCCGCCGGTCGAGGAGAAACTTGTGAGCGCTGCACCCTTGCTGCCAAAGAACGCGCCGTTTACGGCCGACGACATTAAAACGTTGAACAGTCTGGTTCAGCGCACAACGCCGCTGCAGCGCAGCTGGCTGTCGGGCTTTTTTGCCGGCATTGATGCCGCTGGCCAAGGTGTTGGAGCGCAGCAAGCTGCCAGCGATCGACCAAAAACACCATTAACAATTTTGTATGCGAGCGAGTCTGGCAATGCAGAAACGCTGGCACTTAAAGCAAAGAAACTTGCGCAAAAACAACACTTCGATGCGCGTGTAACGGATATGGCCGACGCTGATCTGGAGCTCTTAGGCAAAGCCAAGAACGTGTTGGCGTATGTCGCTACATATGGAGAAGGCGACCCGCCGGAGCGGGCAGCGGATTTCTATGCAGCAATGATGAGTGATGCCGCGCCGCGGTTGGAAGGCGTCAAGTTTGCTGTGCTTGCACTTGGGGATACGGCCTATGTCAATTTCTGCCAAACAGGCCGTGAGGTTGACGAGCGTTTAGAAGCGTTGGGCGGCGAACGCATCGCAGATCGCATCGATCTTGATCTTGATTTCAAAAAAGCTGCAGCAGCGTGGACAGAAAAAGCAATTGGCATCTTGGCGCCAGAGGATGCTGGTGATCCAGACACCGTCGTGCATGTTGATTTTTCAGGTGGGTTCGGCCTCGATGACGATGCGGAGCCGGTTTATGAAGAAGACAACCCGCTTGAGGCTGAAATCTCAGAGCTGATCAATCTCAATGGATCTGGATCGTCTCAGGAAACGCTGCACGTAGAGTTGGCGTTCGATGACCCGCAATTTGTTTACAAGCCTGGTGATGCGATTGGTGTTTTGCCAAGCAATGATCCGGCAGTTGCGGAACAAATTTTGCAGAGCGTTGGATTGTCCAGTGACGATGGTTTGCGCGATGAACTCGTTAGCAAGTATGACATCACAACACTGAGCCGTCCGGTGCTGAAGAACTACGGCGCATTGATCGGTAACAAAGCTGTTGAAGCTTTGGCGGAACCGGACGCTCTGGCCGCTTATACTGCGGATCGGCAGTTGATGGATTTGTTTGGTGATCACCCGGAAAAGCTGACAAAGGACCAACTGATTGGTTTGCTTCGGCCACTGCCAGGCCGACTCTATTCTGTCGCTTCAAGCCTCAAAGCCCATCCAGGTGAAGCGCACCTCTTGATTGGCACCGTACGCTGGCATGCGCATGGGCGGTCGCATGGCGGTGTTACGTCAACCTATTTTGCCGATCGGCGCAAACGTGGCGACACAGCTAGGATTTATGTCAAACCCAACCGCCGTTTTGGTGTGCCCGATGATCCGGAGCGACCGATGATCATGATTGGCGCAGGCACTGGAGTTGCGCCGTACCGGGGATTTGTTGAAGAACGCATGGAAACAGGTGCCAAGGGTAAGAACTGGCTGCTTTTTGGTGAGCGCAATTTCACAAACGATTTTCTCTATCAGCTTGAGTGGCAGGACTTCATTGAGGACGGTTTTTTGCATCGCATTGATCTTGCTTTCTCACGCGATCAGCCAGAAAAAATCTATGTGCAAGATCGCCTGTGGCAAGCCAAAGATGCTGTGCGCGATTGGATTGCAGATGGTGCGCACATCTACGTCTGCGGCGATGAGAAACACATGGCTAAAGACGTCGACCAAACGCTGATCAACATTCTTGCCGAAGGTGAGGGTGGCGACAAAGAAAAAGCACGGACCAAATTGAAAGAGCTGAGTAAGGCCGGTCGCTATCAGCGCGACGTTTACTAAGCCAGAAATCAAGCGCCAGACTTCAGGCTGATTTATGAGTGACGTGCCCACGGGCACAGGGAACGAAAGCAAGACGCAATGGCAGATAAACGCGCGCCCAATGAACGGATTAAAGAAAGCAGTCGCTACTTGCGCGGCACGATTGAAGACGGTCTGTCGCATACCGAGACCGGTGCCATCGCCGATGATGACACGCAGCTGCTGAAGTTTCATGGCTCGTATATGCAGGATCATCGCGATGTGCGGGGTGAGCGCGCCAAAAAGAAATTAGAAAAAGCGTTTTCTTTTATGATCCGCCTGCGCCTGCCAGGCGGTGTGGTGTCTTCCGAGCAATGGTTAAAGCTTGACGACATTGCTGAGCACCAAGCCAACGGAACCCTACGCCTCACCACACGCGCAACGTTCCAATACCACGGCATCATTAAGTCGAACCTAAAGCGTGCCATGCAGGCGATCAATGCCGCTTGTCTCGACACAATTGCGGCCTGTGGTGACGTTAACCGGAACATTGTCTCATCTGCCAATCCGTTCTTGTCACCCGTGCATCAGCAGGTGGCAGACCTTTCGCGAGACCTGTCCGATCACCTTCTGCCAAAGACATCTGCCTATCATGAGATTTGGCTGGATGGAGAAAAGGTTGGTGAGGCCGGCGGCAAAGCCGTCAAGGATAGCGAACCACTTTACGGCGAACACTACTTGCCACGTAAATTCAAAATCGTGCTGGTCGTGCCGCCGGACAACGACGCAGATATCTTTGCTCATGATCTGGGCTACATCGCAATTGTCGAGAAAGGCAAAGTGATTGGCTACAACGTCACGGTTGGTGGTGGCATGGGCATGACGCATGGCGATGAGGATACCTTCCCGCGCACAGCAGATGTGCTGGGCTTCTGCACGCCAAAACAAGCGGTTGCTGTTGCTGAAAAGGTAATGACGACCCAACGAGATTGGGGCAATCGGGAAAACAGAAAACGCGCCCGGTTGAAGTACACCATTGAAGATCGCGGTCTTGATGCGTTTCGCAAAGAAATTGAAAGCAGGCTCGGCTTTAAACTCAGTGCGCCGAAACCATTTCAGCTGACCCATACGGGCGACGCCATCGGTTGGCGTCAGGGGGCCGACAAAAAGTGGCACTTCACGCTGTTTGTCGAAAATGGCCGGATTAAAGACATTGAAGGTTGGACGTTGCGCAGTGCTATTCGAGAGATCGCTGAACTCGGATTGGTCGACTTTGTGTTAACCGGAAATCAAAACCTGGTTATTGCCAACGTGCCGGCCAAATCAAAACGCAAGATTGAAACGATTTTGAAATCGCATGGGGTTGCGTTGACGCCATCATCTGCGATGCGCGCGCATTCTATGGCATGTGTGGCGCTGCCAACGTGTGGCTTAGCGCTTGCAGAAAGTGAGCGCTCATTGCCGGGTCTCGTGACACGACTTGAAGAGACCGTGGAAAAGGCAGGGTTGCGCGATGATGCGATTGTTGTGCGCATGACAGGTTGCCCAAATGGCTGCGCCAGGCCGTATCTGGCTGAGATTGGTTTTGTTGGTCGCAACCCAGGCATTTACAACTTGTATTTGGGGGCCGCGTTCGACGGGTCACGACTGTCGAAGCTCTACGCCCGTGATGTCAGTGAAGATCAAGCGCTCGACCTGCTCAAACCACTCATCATACGCTACGCTAAGGAGCGGGATAAGGGTGAGCACTTTGGTGACTTTGTTGTCCGTGCGGGTGTGGTCACCGCAACCGAGCATGGCAATCAGTTCCATAAGGATATTGTGCTCGCAGACTAGCGCAACGTCCATTGGATTTACGTATCCGCTTCACTGCCTCTTAACGCATCACAGGACAGCGCGATGGATAGGCCTGCAGTACGCGCGATGACGCCGCAGCAAGAAGCTGAAGTTCTACAGTATTGGTTTGTTACGCTCAAACCAGAGCAATGGTTTGTTGAAGTAGGTGACGTTGACCAAACCATTCGCGCGCGATTTTTGTCACTCTATCAACGTGTGTTTGAAAGCCGCACTGAGTTAAAACCAAAAGCAGCTCTTGAAGCATTGGCTTTGATTCTTGTGCTCGATCAGTTCCCGCGCAATTTATTTCGCGGCACGCCCCAGGCCTTTGCCACGGACGCAGATGCGTTGCGTCTCTCTCAAGATGCAATTTCTCAAAGCTTGGACATTGAGCTCACCGATCACCAACGGCAGTTTTTGTATATGCCGTTTCAACACAGCGAGGATGCGGGCGTACAAGCTCAGTC
>JAHZKN010000351.1 GCA_022600335.1 Alphaproteobacteria bacterium | reverse complement strand
TTTTACAGAGTTGGAAAGGCTGTTGATCGCCGCCACGTCGCTATCAAAAGCGTGGACACGAGCGGATCGTGCCAACGGAAACGTGAAGGTTCCGATTCCGCTGAATAGGTCTGCAACTTTCTTGGCTTTCTTTGTCGCGTGAATGCAAAGATCCACGATGGTTTGCTCTGCTTCCGGCACAGCCTGCAAAAAAACACCTGACTGCGCCTCGAGCTGCGCACCATTGACAGTAAGGACAGGCGCCTGGGTCTGAACGATCAAATCGCCGTTGATCTGCAGCGACAATGCTTTTGCAGCCAACGCGCGCTCAGAAAGTTCCGTGCGCATGGCAGGTGCCAGGTTGAGACGCTCATAGGTGATTGCGATATCAAGGCCATGGTCAAGTGCGGTCACGACCATACGCCCTTCGCCCTTTTCGCTTCTGCTCCCGACACGAGCTAACGTTGCAGCAAGTGCGCGAAGGTCCGGCAAGGCCTCAATGATTGCTGGCGCCAACACCGGACACTCAAAAACATCAACCAGTGCTTTGTCCCCCGCTCGGTGAAAACCGAACGCGCATTTCCCATCCACACGTGCAAAACTAAACGTTGCGCGCCTGCGTGTGTGTGCACCAACCCTGCGCATAGGTTCTGGCGTTGTATCGATTCCACGATGGGCGAACGCAGTGCGCAGCGCTTCGACCTTCCAATCGCTGTAAAAGTCTGTTGCCATGTGTTGAGCTGAGCAGCCACCACACTCAGAAAAATGCGCGCAAACAGGCTGCTGGCGCGATGGTGATGATGACAACCGTTTTGCTGCGCGTCCGTCGATCAATCGCCAACGCTCACCTGGTAGTCCCTGTGGCACAAAGATCGGTCCGTCCACACCGTCGGCGATGCCATCTCCTTGTGCACCAACGCGCAAAATTTCAGTCTCTACGGGATCAGACATCGCGCCGCGCACCGATCAGCGTTTCGTAATTACCGGAACTGCCCCTGACTGGAGACGGTATCGTCCCAACGACGTGCCAGCCCTGTTGCCTAGCGATCCACGATCGCACGTCATCGATCGCCGCACTGCGCAGCGCTCCATCTTTAACAAGACCATCCTTACCAAGACCGCCTGGACCAACCTCAAATTGCGGCTTGATCAATGCTATCATCCATGCTGCTGGCGTTGTGAGCTGCATTGCTGTTGGCAATACCTTAGTAAGCGAGATAAAACTCACATCCGCAACCAAAGCGTCAATCGGGGCAGGAATACACTCTCGCGTCAGCGTGCGGGCATCACAGTTTTCTAACGACACAACACGTGGATCTGCACGCAGCCGGTTGTGCAGTTGGCCACGACCGACATCGACACTGAACACCTTGTCCGCACCATGCTCTAACAGCACCTCGGTGAACCCACCTGTCGAAGCTCCAATATCAAGCGCAATCGCACCCTCAGCATCAAACGAAAATGCTGCGAGAGCCGCCTTAAGCTTCAATGCGCCTCTGGAGACATGCTCCAATCCGGACCCATCGGAGATGGTGATTTTTATGGTCGGATCAACAAGATACCCTGGCTTCTCAACCAACTCGCCATTGACCTCCACTAGGCCCCGTACAATCACGTCGCGCGCTCTAGAGCGTGAGGCAGCAAGGCTTTTGTCAACCAGAACTTGATCAAGACGCTTTCGCATACCGGCCAAGATACGCTATCCTTGTCAAGAACGACATGTGCGGTTGTGCCCTGGGAGGCAAAAATGAAATTCCTATTCGTTGCGGTCGCTGCTGCATTACTTATCACGGGCTGTAGCGAGGCGAGCCAGGAACAATCCACCAATACACAGGCGCGCGTTTACTTTGTTGAGCCCAACGATGGCGCAAATGTAAAAAAATCAGTGAAAGTGGTATTCGGCGTAGAGGGCATGGAAATCGTGCCAGCAGGAACGGACAAACCGAACAGTGGCCACCACCATCTCCTCATCGATTCAAGTCTAGAGGACTATTCATCACCGATTCCTTCAGACGAGAACCACATTCATTTCGGCAAGGGACAGACGGAAACTGTCGTGGAGCTTTCACCGGGCAAGCACACGCTGCAGCTCATCTTAGGTGACATGAACCATGTTCCGCACAAGCCGGCCGTGGAAAGTGACGT
Organism: Alphaproteobacteria bacterium; assembly: GCA_022600335.1. Classification (GTDB taxonomy): domain Bacteria; phylum Pseudomonadota; class Alphaproteobacteria; order Rhizobiales; family Hyphomicrobiaceae; genus JAHZKN01. Next base: position 3,806 of record JAHZKN010000351.1, on the reverse strand, counting down.
CATAACAATCACGGTTGAAGAATAGAGCCAGTCTTCACTATTCACGCACAGAGAGCGGACCGGGCCCATACGCAAAAACCAATAGCAATCCGCCTGTGATTGCCAGGTTCTTCAAGAACATGGACATCTGCGTGGCATCGGAAAAATTGCTGTGAAAGATGACAGCTGCTGCCAACGAAAACAAAGCTAACGCGAGGGCGGCCCAGCGCGCTAAAAAACCAGCAAGTAATGCGAGGCCGCCGCCAAGCTCCAAAGCAATAACCATCGGCAGAAGCAACGCTGGTAAACCAAAGGCTTGCATGTACTGCACGGTGCCATCATAGCCGGTGATCTTGTTCCAGCCAGCCAGTATAAAGATTGCCGCTAACAAAGCCCGACCTAAGAGTGACACCCATCCAGTTTGTGCAGACATTGAAGCCTCCCAAGAGCTCTTTCAGCAATTTTCAAACCGACTTAAGCACGGCTGGCTTCGTCTAAAAGGCGCTCACGGCCAAGCGCTGCAAGCACCGTCTCAACAATGCTAGCCGCTGATAGCCCAGCGGTTTCATACATCCGCTTTGGCGCGTCATGGTCAATGAAGCGATCTGGTAAGACCATTGTCCGGACCTTCAAGCCCTTGTCCAAGGCGCCACTGGTCGCCAGATGGTGCAGAACGTGACTGCCAAATCCGCCGACTGCGCCTTCTTCAATCGTCACAAGCACTTCGTGGTGAGCAACCAACTGGTCGATCAAGCTGGTGTCAATTGGCTTAGCAAAGCGCGCATCGGCAACTGTAGTTTGCAAGCCAAGTGCCGCCAACTGATTGCTGGCGGTGATGGCTTCACCAAGACGTGTGCCAAGCGACAGAAGAGCAACGGCACTGCCTTCACGAACAATGCGGCCCTTGCCAATCGGCAAAACCTCGCCAAACTCAGGCAGCTCAGCGCCTGTCGCTTCACCGCGCGCATAGCGGAAAGCCGAGGGCCGGTCATCAATTGCAGCAGCCGTCGTCACCATGTGGCGCAACTCAACTTCATCTGCCGCCGCCATCAACACAAAATTCGGCAAACAACCTAGATAGGCCAAATCGAATGATCCCGCATGCGTTGGCCCGTCAGCACCAACCAGCCCTGCCCTGTCGATGGCAAACCGTACGGGCAGCTTTTGGATGGCAACATCATGCACGACTTGGTCATAGGCACGTTGCAAAAACGTTGAGTAGATGGCTGCAAATGGTTTCAATCCTTCCGTTGCTAAACCAGCCGCAAACGTGACGGCATGTTGCTCAGCAATGCCAACGTCAAATGTGCGGTCCGGAAATTCCTTGCCAAAGTGGTCCAGGCCAGTGCCATCCGGCATGGCGGCCGTGATGGCGACAATATTTGGATCACGACGGGCTTCGGAAATCAGACTGTCGGCAAACACACGCGTATAGCTTGGCGCGTTTGCCTTGGGTTTCATTTGTGCACCGGTGACCACATTGAACTTGGCAACACCGTGATATTTGTCACTGGATTCTTCCGCCGGCGCATACCCTTTGCCTTTTTGCGTCACCGCATGAACAATGATCGGCCCTTGTTGCGTGTCTCGGACATTCTTGAGTACCGGCAGCAACTGATTGAGATCGTGCCCATCGATCGGTCCAACATAATAGAAACCAAGTTCTTCGAACCACATGCCGCCATGCCAAAGGTGACGTGTGTATTCCTCAACACGCGCTGCACGGCGTTCCCAGCTTTTTGGTAGGCGCTTGGCGAGTTGCTTCGCCACATCGCGAACATAAAGATAGGTCCCGCTTGAGGTGATGCGCGCTAAGTAAGATGAAAACGCCCCGGTTGGTGGCGCAATCGACATATCATTATCGTTGAGAATAACGATCAAGCGCTCATCGCGGGCACCTGCGTTGTTCATCGCCTCATACGCCATACCGGCACTCATCGCGCCATCACCGATGACGCAAACAACATTGCGATCCTCTTGCTTAAGGTCGCGGGCGACCGCCATACCAAGGCCTGCAGAGATCGACGTTGATGAATGGCCAGCACCAAACGGGTCGCTGTCACTCTCCGCACGTTTGGTGAAGCCAGAAAGTCCGCCGCCCTGACGCAAGGTGCGCACCTTGTCCCGGCGACCTGTTAGAATCTTGTGCGGGTAGGTTTGATGCCCGACATCCCAAATCAGCCGATCCTCAGGCGTATTGAAGACCCAATGCAACGCGACTGTGAGCTCAACCACACCTAATCCAGCGCCGAGGTGACCACCAGTGACGGAAACGGCATCGATAGTTTCTATGCGCAACTCTTCGGCAAGTTGTGACAGTTCCGATTCCGGCAGCTGCCGCAAATCTGCAGCTGTCTTTATCGTATCGAGCAGTGGTGTCTTACTCACAATTTCACTCATACTGCATTTCTGCATTTCTTGAGATTCTGGGCAATTTCACCCTAAGCACTTGTACCATACTCTGCATCCAAACCGTCACAGACAAATAGCAGCGGCACCGTTACGTCTACATCTGCCTATAAGGCTTCGGCCTTGCGTGATCTAGCCATTTTTGTCCAGTTTTTCGGTCCCCCTCGGGGTCCCATCTGAGTTAAAAGTGAGTTTTTCGACCTTAGCTTCGGCACGTTTGAGAAGTTGATCGCAATGCGCTTTCAAAGTCTCACCGCGCTCATAGATTGATATGCTTTCTTCAAGCTCAACGTCGCCGCGCTCTAAACGCGATACAATGGCTTCCAATTCCTTCAGCGCCCGCTCAAAGGTCATATCTTTGACGTCCGCATGCTGAGCTGTTGCTTTTGCCATACTGAGATCCGCTTTTTGTCATCGAAGACGACCACCGACAGAGGACAAGGCCTCTGCTAACTCGCCGCATCCATCAGAGTTCGGACATGCACGCCGACAGACTTGGCCAGCGCATCCAGGTTGTACCCGCCTTCTAGCATTGAGACGATGCGACCATTGGCATATTTGTCCGCAATCTCGACAAGCTTCGACGTTGCCCACATAAAGTCGCTCTCAACCAGGCGCAAGCCACCAAGCGGATCATGCTTATGAGCATCAAATCCAGCGGAAATAATGACCAAATCTGGTGCAAAGTTTTTGAGTGGCTCGAGAATTCTCGACTTATACGCGTCACGAAAGACCAAACCATCATCGCCAGCCTTTAGAGGCGCATTCCAGATGTTTCCAACGCCAGTCTCAGAGAGGGCACCGGTGCCTGGAAACAATGGCATTTGATGCGTCGAGCCATAGAAGAGGTCCTTATCTTCCCAGAATACATTTTGCGTGCCATTGCCGTGGTGAACATCAAAATCGACCACTGCAATACGTTCTGCACCGTGTTTTGTGCGTGCGTAGTGTCCCGCGATGGCCGCATTAGAGAACAAACAGAACCCCATTGCGCGGTGTTTCTCTGCGTGATGACCGGGTGGGCGCACTTGGCAAAAGGCGTTGGCAACGTCTGCGGACATGACTTTGTCGACGGCTTCAAGTCCAGCACCTACGGCACGCAACGCAGCTTCCCATGAACCATGTGACATGACAGTATCAGCATCAATTTGCACATGCGCATCACCCTTCAATGCCGCGCCCGCGGCCCGAATGGTTTCCAGGTGATCTTTCGGGTGGACTCGGAGAATTTGTGCTTCGACATCATCTCTCAATGGTGCATCGATGCGTTTCAGCGTGCCAAATAATTCATGCGATAGAACTTTATCGATCGCCCGCATGCGATCGGGACGCTCAGGATGGCCAAAACCCGTATCGTGATCGACAAAAATTGGATGGGTTACAAGAAGCGAACTCATTGTTGGAGCTAGGATCCTCAG
>JAHZKN010000350.1 GCA_022600335.1 Alphaproteobacteria bacterium | reverse complement strand
GGCTGAACTCGAAGCCAAGATTCCAGAAGACTGGCTGAGACGCATGAGCGAGCTTTATCTCACAGATGAAGAAAAGCAGCGCATTGAGGAGCTCGGCGGTTGGGAAAAGATCATGGAAGAGTTCAAAAAGCGCCTGGAGGAACAGCAGGGACGTCATGAGGGCGGCAACAAGTGGATCGGAACCGGTGGCACGTCACCGTTTGGCGCATATGGGTACAACCCGGCCGGCATTCGCATTGGCCAACATGAAAGCCGGCACCGACGCGCCGTCAAGGTTTGGGATAAGCGTGAATTTAAAGACCTTGCTGGCGACGTTGAGCTCGGCGTGCGCAACATTAAGATGGCGCTCCGGCGTTTGCGCAAGTTTGCCCGTGAAGGGGCTGCTGAGGAACTTGATCTCGACCAGACGATTTCTGGCACCGCCCACAAAGGCTACCTCGATATCAAACTGCGGCCCGAGCGGCGCAATGCTGTGAAAGTCCTGATGTTTTTTGATGTCGGTGGCTCCATGGATTGGCACATCCAAACAGCTGAGGAATTGTTTTCCGCCGCCCGCAGTGAATTTAAGCATCTGCGCTACGTCTACTTTCACAATTGTCTTTATGAAGGTGTGTGGACCGACAACGCCCGCCGCCACAGCGAAATCATTCCAACGTGGGATGTCCTGCACACCTACCCAAGCGACTATAAGGTCATCTTCGTTGGCGACGCCTCTATGAGTCCGTATGAAATCACCCACGTTGGTGGCGCCGTCGAACATATGAATGCAGAAGCGGGTGCGGTGTGGGTCCAGCGCGTGCTTGACACGTTTCCGCACGCAGTGTGGCTCAACCCTGTGCCACAGGAGCATTGGCAGTGGACACCATCCATTGACATTATGCGGCGGTTATTTGAGGGCCGCATGTTCCCAATGACGCTTGATGGTCTTGACTTGGCAATGCGCGAGCTGCTGCACTAGCCTTAGAATGATTTTCGTGTCACACGGCCGTCCCCAATGGGATGCGGGAATCTCAAGCTTGCCGCCAAAGAACCAATATTAGACTGGCCATCTCCACCGACAAAGTGATACCAGATCCGTCCGTGACCGGCTTTGCCGTCATCATTAAGACATATCCCCAGGTCTTCGTTGACGAAACTGGCCGGACCGGCTGAGGTGGACCCCTCTGGGATCAGATTCGGGCTGACACACACTATGACCTACCGCACCGCTATTGCATCCTTCCTACTGGCAACGCTGCTTGCAGCGTGCTCAGGCTCGGTCACGTCCCTCACGACGGGATCGTTGTTTGGTGGGAGTGACGCTAAGGAAGAAAAAGCGGCGCCAGCCGCAGCCCCAACGGGCGACTCCACAAGCCGTGCATTTCAAGTCGGCTCTGTATCTGCCCGTGCAATGAAATGCGGTTTTAATTTTGATGCTCCTGGATTGAAGACAAAGTTTCTGACAGCAGAAGCGGCCAAAGGCGCATCGGCAGATATGATCTCCCGTGCTGATAAGATTTATGACGTTGCCTACAACGGCGTTTGGAAAGGTGTAGCCGAGCAAAAGAGCTATTGTTCGCCGAAACGCACCGAACAAATTCGCAACGACTTGCGCCGCCATCTCGCTGGCGACTACACGCCAAGGGCGTCCAAGGCTGCTGTGGTGGAAGAGAAAAAAGAAAGCGGATTTTTCACAAGTTGGTTCTAGGCGCGTGCTTGCCATTACGGGCTTGGGACCATCGCCGTGAGCAGACGTGCGTTGACCCTCACCAACGCAACTGTGTCGCCACTCGACAGGCTTGACTCGTCTTCTCTTTGCTTGGCCTGGGGTGGTCGTTTCTAGGTCGCTGCAACCACTAACAGCCGTAGGGAATACGCGTGGGGACAACTGCAGAACAACTCCTTTGGGTGGAAACCCTGATCAAAGGGACGATCGGACTTTGCCTTGTCCTTTCCCCCAAATTGGTTGTTCGCTTATTTGCTCTACCCGAGACACCCACTGGCTTTTGGCCACGCCTCACAGGCGGCGTTCTGCTAGGTCTGGCAATCACGATTTTTTTGAGCGGTGCGCAGCTCATTACCGATGGTATCGGGCTGGGCGGCCTCGCTATCGTTAACTTCAGCGCAGCAACCATCTTGCTCATGCAGGATCTGCGTCCCTCTCCAGCCCCAAAACGCCAGAGGCGCACACTGTTGGGTTGGCTCGCTCTGCTACTTGCTGGTCTTGCCGTTCTCGAAATTGCGGCGCGCTAAAGCGATTTGGTTAACACGACCCGCCGCTGGCACAAGCCTTGCTCAGACAGCCTTGCTCAGACATATGAGCAGTTCTTCACCTTGTTCCAGATTTGGTCGACTATGCACGTAAATCTAGCCCAGTCCTCGTATCGACTTGCAGAGCCGCATGCGGAAAACGCGTTTGCAACACGCGATCGCCAGACCGCCGTGCCTTTGCCCGTACCCATTAGGCAGCGCTGTCGGTTTGAAATTGTCACGCGACGTGCAGACTTCAATAAGCTTGAGCACGAGTGGACGGAACTCTTTGATCGCACCGGACAAGGACGACAGGTCTTTCAAAGTTTCCGCTGGCTTTGGC
>JAHZKN010000349.1 GCA_022600335.1 Alphaproteobacteria bacterium | reverse complement strand
GCCCAAGATGCGCAAGCCGTCTTTGGCACGGCGCACAACACCAGCCTCAACTAATGTAGCGACTGTTACCTCTTGGCCGTCTTTGAGCTTTCCGGCCGCAACTGCCTCTTGCAAGCGCTCGAGGTTGACCTCGTTGTAGTTCTTCGGTCGCCACTTATTAAAGCCACGTTTGGGAAGACGACGATGCAATGGCATCTGGCCGCCTTCAAAACCAGCAAGGGCTACGCCTGTGCGAGACTTCTGGCCTTTAAAACCACGACCAGCTGTTTTGCCAACTCCTGAGCCGATGCCGCGTCCAACGCGCACGCGAAGCTTTCGAGCGCCAGCATTATCTTTGATTTCGTTGAGCCGCATGGGACCCACACTCCTTTAAAGTTCTGATCTTTAAGCCTTGTCGTTAACAACACGCACCAGATGATGCACTTTGTTGATCATGCCGCGGACGGCAGGCGTATCTTCAAGCGTCCGCGTCCGGTGCAGCTTATTCAAGCCCAGACCGATCAGCGTCTGCGTCTGATCTTTCGTGCGTCGGATCGGGCTTCCGATCTGCTCAACTGTGACTGTCTTCTTCGCTGCCATCTTCATTCACCACTTTGTCTCAGCTGGACCGTGTGTCTCACTTCAGAGTAACCCGGCGTGCTCAGCCAGAGATTGAGTTCGCCTCTTAAGCGTCTGCTGCCAGTTCGTCTTGCGCCGAAACATCACGCCTGCGCGATACAATTTCAGACACTTTTTTGTTGCGTCGCGCTGCGACGCCACGTGGATTCTCTTGCTGTTTCAATGCATCAAAGGTTGCGCGAACAACGTTGTAGGGATTGGTTGAGCCAACAGACTTCGCGACCACATCCTGCACGCCAAGCATTTCAAAGACAGCGCGCATTGCGCCACCAGCAATAATACCAGTACCAGCAGGGGCTGCTCTGAGCACAACCTTACCGGCCCCATGGCGGCCTTTGCTGTCGTGATGCAGCGTACGCGCATCGCGCAGCGGCACACGCACCAAATCACGGCGCGCCGACTCTGTTGCCTTGCGAATTGCCTCTGGAACTTCACGTGCTTTGCCGTGACCAAAGCCAACTCGGCCCTTAAGGTCACCAACAACAACAAGCGCTGCAAATCCGAACCGTTTACCGCCCTTCACAACCTTCGCAACACGATTGATGTGAACCAGCTTGTCCGAAAATTCGCTCTCCTCGCGATCACGGTCGCGTCCGCGATCTCCTCTGCCTGGGGAACGTGCCACGGTTAGTGTCCTTTCATCAGAAATTCAGCCCGCCGTCGCGCGCAGCGTCGGCAAGTGCTTTGACGCGGCCATGATAGAGATAACCGCCACGATCAAAGATGACTTCTTTTACGCCCGCTCCTTTTGCACGCTCGGCGACGAGCTTGCCAACAGCAGCGGCTGCATTGGTATCGGCGCCAGTCTTCAACGACGATCTTAAATCTTTTTCCAGCGACGAGGCAGCTGCAACCGTCTTGCCCGCACCGTCGTCGATGATCTGCGCATAGATGTGCTTCGATGAACGGAACACGGAAAGGCGTGGGCGACCCTTGGCCCGCGCTTTAAGCGCAAGACGCACACGCTTCATGCGCCGTTGTTGGAGTTTTCGTGAACCAGCCATAAGTCTTACGTCCTATTTCTTCTTGCCTTCCTTGCGGAAGATGTATTCGCCTTGATAGCGGATGCCTTTACCCTGGTAGGGTTCAGGCGGCCGATAGGCGCGAATTTCTGCAGCCACTTGGCCAACCAGTTGTCGATCAATGCCTGAGACAGTGACCACTTCCTGCTTGGCCCCACCAACCTTCACTTCGATTCCGGAAGGAATGTCGTGCACAACTTCATGGGAGTAGCCAACATTGAGCTGCAGCTTGTCTTTACCCTTCATCGCCGCCCGGTAGCCAACACCCTGAATCTCTAAGGTCTTGGAATACCCCTCGGAGACACCCTGAACGAGATTTTGAATCTGCGTTCGCGACGTACCCCACATGGAGCGCGAACGCTTGTCGTCTCCGCGCGGTTTTACCTCAACACCAGCGTCCGTCTTTTCGATGGTGACCTCTTCAGGTGCCGAAAACGCCAGCTCACCTTTGGGGCCCTTCATCTTGACGATTTGCCCATCAATGGTCGCGGTCACGCCCGAAGGAACCGGTACGGGTCTCTTGCCAATTCGCGACATGTTTCTCAAACCTTGTGTTTGCCCAGCCCTCAGTCCGGGTGCTCGACTAGAAAACGTTACAAAGAATCTCGCCGCCAACATTTTCTTCGCGGGCCTTCGTGTCCGACATAACGCCCTTCGGCGTGGACAGAATGGCAACGCCAAGGCCGTTGGCAACTGCTGTGAGATCTTTCACTGGCGAGTACACGCGGCGACCTGGCCGTGATACGCGGGCAATTTTCTTGATTGCTGGCTCACCGTTGAAATACTTCAGCTCAATTTCAAATTCCGGCATACCGTCTTTGGGCTCGACACGGACGTAGCCGCGGATAAAGCCCTCGTCAGCCAGAACATCGAGCACACGACCACGAATATTCGAAGCCGGGGTGTGCACCTTCGGCCGCCGACGCATTTGTGCGTTTCGGATGCGCGTCAGCATATCGCCAAGAGGATCGCTCATCGACATGAGTTTAAGTTCTCCCTACCAGCTTGACTTGACCATGCCAGGAATCAGGCCACGACTGGCGAGTTCCCTTAGCTGGTTTCGGCACATGCGAAGTTTGCGATAGTACCCACGTGGGCGCCCTGTGACCTCACAACGATTGCGCACCCGATTGGGGGCAGAGTTGCGCGGCAGCTGCGCCAATTTCATATGTGCAGCAAAGCGCTCCTCAGCTGACAGTTTTTGGTCGTGCGCTATATCTTTGAGACGCTTGCGCTTCTCAGTATATTGCGCCGCGAGCTTTTGCCGCCGCTTATTCTTCTCAATGGAACCTTTTTTCGCCATTCAAAATCTCCAAAGGCCTTTCAGGGGCCGCCTGAGGTCCTCTAGTTGCGGAAGGGAAAGTTAAAGCCACGCAACAATTCGCGGGCTTCGTCGTCGGTCGATGCTGTTGTGCAAACCACAACATCCATGCCCCAGATTTCATCAACCTTGTCATAGTCGATTTCTGGAAACACGATGTGCTCTTTCAAACCGCAGGCATAGTTGCCACGGCCATCAAAGCTCTTCGGGTTAAGGCCGCGGAAGTCTTTCACGCGCGGTAGTGCGATCGTGACAAAACGATCCAAGAACTCAAACATCCGGTCCCCGCGCAGTGTCACCTTAGCGCCAAGTGTCATGCCCTCGCGCACTTTAAATGTTGCGATAGACTTACGCGCCGATGACATCTGCGGCTTCTGCCCGGCGATCATTGCCAAGTCTTTTGCTGCATTTTCCGCTTTCTTGCGGTCTGCCGTGGCTTCACCAATGCCCATATTGAGCACGACTTTGTCGATCCGCGGCACTTGCATCGGATTCTTATAACCAAACGCTTTGGTCAGCTGCTCACGCACAACATCGCGATACTGCGCCTTCATGCGCGGCACATAGTCTGCCGGACGCTGAGATGCAGCCTTTGACTTACCTGGTTTTGATGTCTTCTTGTCAGCCATGACCTAGTTCTTCTCCGGGATCACTTCGCCTGAGCGCTTGGCGATGCGAACTTTTTTACCATCTTCCAAAATCTTAAAGCCAACCCGTGTCGGCTTGCCGTCCTTTGGATCTTCAAGGGCCAAATTTGAAATGTGGATTGGCGCCTCTTTTGAAATGATGCCGCCTTCTTGATTTGGTGTCTGGCGTTGGTGACGCCGCGCTACATTCACACCGCGCACAACCGCACGATTTTCTTTGGGGCGCACTTCGATGACTTCGCCGTGCTTACCTTCATCACGGCCGATCATGACGATGACGTGATCACCTTTTTTGATCTTCAAACTCGCCATCACAACACCTCCGGAGCAAGAGAAACAATTTTCATATGTTTCTTTGCGCGCAGTTCACGGGTCACTGGGCCAAAAATGCGAGTACCAATTGGCTCGCCTTGAGCGTTAATCAGCACCGCCGCGTTGCGATCAAAACGGATCAACGACCCATCCGGACGGCGCACACCTTTTGCGGTTCTCACGACAACCGCTTTCATGACTTGCCCCTTTTTAACGCGACCTTTGGGGATCGCCTCTTTGATGGACACAACGATGGTGTCTCCGACACTCGCATATTTGCGCTTCGAACCGCCCAGCACCTTGATGCATTGGACGCGACGAGCGCCTGAATTGTCGGCGACGTCGAGATTCGACTCCATCTGGATCATCGCTCTGGCTTCCTTCTCACTTGCCCTTGCAGTTTCGTGCAAGGCTATCGTCGTTATCTATCTGTCTATCGTCTGCGGTGCGTTCGTTTGGCGTAGTTCACCTCAAAGACCCTGCGGTCTCAAAACGATCAACTTGCCAAAACAACCCAACGCTTGTGTTTCGAAATCGGCGCGGTCTCTTCAATGGCCACCTGGTCACCGATTTTGCATTTGTTTGCTTCATCGTGCGCCTGGTATTTTTTCGATCGACGCACGGTCTTTTTCAGTAGTGGGTGCGTATAGCGGCGCTCAACTTGCACCACGACGGTTTTATCGGTTTTGTCCGATACAACCACACCATTGAGGACCCGCTTCGGCATACTATTCTCCCCTAACCGGCTGCTTTGACTTCGCCGGCCCGCTTTTCGCGTGCAATCGTCTGAACCCGTGCAATGTCACGCCGAATCCGGCGTACACGCGATGTATTCTCAAGTTGACCCGATGCTTTTTGAAAGCGCAGATTGAACTGCTCTTTCTTCAGCTTCAAAAGCTGATCATCGAGTTGATCTAGCGACATATCTCTAAAATCAGCCGCGCTCATTGTTCGTCCTCATTCATTCCGCGGTGCATGCCGCGCTAAGTAAATTCGTCCAACGTTGCCTAACCGATCCTGGTCACCACACGTGTCTTGATCGGTAACTTGGCAGCCCCAAGACGCAGCGCCTCACGCGCAACATCATCAGGCACACCATCAAGCTCAAACATGATCCGGCCGGGCGCTACGCGTGCGCACCAAAAATCAACCGCAACTTTGCCCTTGCCCATGCGAACTTCAGCCGGCTTTGACGTGACCGGAAGATCTGGAAAGATCCGGATCCAAACACGGCCAGCACGTTTCATATGCCGCGTGATAGCGCGACGCGCAGCCTCGATCTGACGAGCCGTTACACGCTCAGG
>JAHZKN010000037.1 GCA_022600335.1 Alphaproteobacteria bacterium | reverse complement strand
GTCGCAATCATAAATGTTCTTGGTAAGTCCAGTCACATTCTTTTTTCTTCAAACAAGCTAGCCCGCTATAAAGGCATTAATTACATTTTTTTGCCTGAGATGCGCGTGGCAACAAATACCTCGTTGTTGCTAATGGTGATCTGTTTCCAGATGTTCGGTTTTATGGCCCTCCTAATAACAATTGGAAAAAGCACACCGTCTTGAAGGGGTGAGGATAATGTCCGCAGTATTGAAAAGTATCCAGACACTAAAAAATGGCTACGTGCGAATAATGAGTAGCGAGAACACCACAATGGCGTTGATCGCCATGCTATATTTCAGTTTTATTTTTGTGATGATTGTTGGTATGGCGGCGGCATCTGTCAGCAATCCACGCTGAGCTTTATGGGGCTAAAATTTGCGCAGAAACGCTGGTAGTCGGCAGCCTTAGAATACACGCTAAATTTCCGCAATTGGCCCTTTCCTGACATGCTTCAAGCCCGCTGCTAACGTCGGCTTATGGCCGAATATCGGACACGGGAGTAGACTGTGTAAACTCCCGCTCAAAGCAAACGTCTGCTTTTGCTTTGCAAGCGCAAGTACCACAACTATTTCAGTGATTTCTGCATGTGACCAACAGCCAATATGGCGCTGCAAGGTCGGTTGGAGGCGACCGACACGAACGTGCTAAACTCATGGGCGGCAGATCATATTCATGAAGACTTTGGAGGTCGCCATGGAAGACGCGCAGATCGAACTCCTACAGGGCATGCCGATCTTTGGAGGAATCCGGGCAGACACCCTCCAATTCCTACTTGCCTTCTGCGCAACCGTGTCGGTTCCCACGAACGACTTTTTTTTCCGGGAAGACGAGCAAGGCGATTCGATGTTTGTCCTTGAGAGAGGCTCAGCCGCCGTGCTGAAATCCTGGAATGAACAGGACTGCCTTCTTCACACCATGAAAGCGGGCGATTGCTTCGGGGAGATGGCAGTCATGGACTTCGGTGCCCGCAGCGCATCCGTCCGTGCATTGGAAGACTGCACCGCAATCTGTATCTCAGCCGCCAACCTCCACAAAGTCTACGCGCATGATCTTAAGCAGTTTACACTCATGCAGATGAACATGGGACGGGAAGTCTGCCGACGGCTTCGGGAAGCGGATCGTCGACTGTTCAGTGCAAAAATGGGGTCGCCCGAAACAGACCTCGAACAAGTTTTCCCGGCTGGTTAGAAACCGCTGCCCGTCTCTTTTCAGAAAATAGAGCATTCACACCGACATCCCAATTTCACGCGCAGGCTTCATTCAATTGATGAAAGTCGTTCCTGCATATGGCGGGTTTTGTTCGCCAAGCCGCGCCTCTAGTGTCTCCTCTGAATAGTGTCGGCGTACATGGGTGGGCAATAGGGGGGGGTGAGTTCAAATGCGGGGCAGCGGAAAATTAGGTGTTGCTTTGTGCGTCGTCGCGCTTGGCGCAGGTTGTGGGCCAAACATCCCAAAAGCAAAATTTTATCATGCTCAACATGGCGTGGTTGCAAGTGATGATGCACGGCTTGCAGCGGTGCGTAACGCTTGCGGCAAAACTGCCTACGCGCAAGGCATTACAATCGATGGCAAGCTGGTCACAGACCGTGATGTGGCAATCAAAGCTTGGACTAAACACTTGGTGGAGCAGGTCATGGTACCGGGCGCTGGTGCCATCGCCGGCACCCAAGGTGCGCTCGCTGTGGCAACGGGTGACCCCAGTATTGCAACCAGCACGCCTTCATCAGCACGATCGCAATTCAAAAAGCCACCTTATGACGCGCGCCTCAATGAGTTGGAAAACCAGACCTGGGCTTGCGTTGAACAGCATGGCTGGAAAAAGCAAACGCCATCTTAAATCTAAAACGCCAAAAGAGAACGGCATGGCCATCGCGAGACAGCCATGCCGTGAATATGTTTGGGTACGTGGTCTGGCACTTAGAGCATGATGCGGTTAATTGGCTTCGCATCATGCTTTAGTTATAGTTTTTTGCGCTCGATTTATCCGAAAACCGGTATCCACTTTTCGGATCTCACGACTAGATGCGGAAGATTGCACCCTTCAGAGAGCGCGCGCGTGTGCGAACACGACCGCTTTCGTTACCACCCGTCGTGATCCAGCGACCATCGGCCGTGCGGCCGGTGATCATTGCCACGTGATGGCGCCAAACAACAACAGCACCAATTTGTGGGCCAGTTGGGCGGCCATAGTGGCGCCAGTTCCAAGCCACGTTGAACCTTGGACCGCCGCCTTTTTGCTTACGCATCCACCAACCACACCATTTGCGTGGACGGGGGCCAACGCCACCGGAATAAGATCTGCGGTAGCCACGACGCGACGCAGTGCGGCGGCGCTGTTTTGCACCACGTGTGTTTAAACCATAGTTTCGACGCGCTGTTGTTCCACCATAGGACCGATCGCCAAAAACACCGCCAACAACATACGTTGCTTGCGCGGAAGGAATGGCCACCATCAAGGCAGCCGCCGCCAACGCGGCACTCAAAAACTTTTTCATTGCTCACTCATCCCCTATTTCAATTTTTTATCGGCGCGGGTAACGCCGCCGGGACAGGAGCAAAAAAGTATGGCAAACCCCACGTGGCAATTCGTCTCAAATATCATTAAAGCCGTATAAGTTGCTGGAAATAAGAGAAACAAAGCGATCATAGATAGTCCGCGACGGATCGTCGTTTGTCACAAAAACAGTGTTCAACCGCCACATTTCGACAAACAAAAAAACCAACCGCGTTTCGTTGCGCGGTTGGGTCCATTCATTGCGATGCCAGAACGCGTGGCCCGAGCGAAGCGAGGACCACCCGTGAGCAAAAAACTAGAGTGTGATTCCGATGTTCGGAATTATATTCTAGGCAGCGACTTCGACCGGCCAGTCGTTGATGATGAGTTTGCCGTCGCGCACAGAGACGCGCACCGTTTCACCATCTTTGACACCACCGGAGAGCATCAACTCTGCCAGTGGATCTTGCACATGCTTTTGTATGACCCGCTTCAACGGGCGTGCACCATAGGCTGGATCATAACCACGCGCGGCGAGCCAGGTGCGTGCATGATCATCGACGTCGATGACAATCTTGCGGTCTTTCAGCAATCCTGAAAGACGTGCGACCTGAATGTCGACAATGCGGCCCATGTGCTCGCGCTTCAGGCGATGGAACAGAATGATCTCATCCAATCTGTTCAAGAATTCTGGCCGGAATCGCGACTTCACTTCGCTCATCACAATATCGCGTGCCGATTCGACGTCGGCATCTTCCGCCATGGTGACCAGATGCTCCGCACCAATATTTGAGGTCATGACGATCAACGTGTTGCGGAAATCAACCGTGCGGCCTTGTCCGTCTGTCAAGCGCCCATCATCAAGTACTTGCAGCAGAACATTAAACACATCGCCATGCGCCTTCTCAATCTCATCAAACAAGATCACTTGATAAGGCCTGCGACGCACCGCTTCCGTCAGCGCGCCGCCTTCCTCATAGCCAACGTAACCGGGAGGCGCACCAATGAGACGCGCAACGGAGTGCTTCTCCATGTATTCACTCATGTCGATGCGCACCATTGCGCTGTCGTCGTCAAACAGAAATTCTGCGACAGCCTTGGTGAGTTCCGTTTTACCAACGCCGGTTGGACCGAGAAACATGAATGATCCCATCGGTCGATTGGGGTCTTGGATGCCAGCGCGCGAACGGCGCACAGCTGTGGAGACGGCTTTCACAGCTTCGGCCTGACCAACAACGCGGTTGGAAATTTCCGCTTCCATTTTAAGAAGCTTGTCGCGTTCACCTTCAAGCATCTTTTCAACGGGCACGCCGGTCCACCGCGACACGACTTGCGCCACATGATCCGGTGTCACGGCCTCTTCAACCATGGCGACAGCGTTTTCATCGTCCTGCTCGACTAGTGCAAGCTTCGCTTCAAGCTCTGGGATGATGGAGTACGACAATTCACCGGCACGCTGAAACTCTCCATGGCGCTGCGCATGGTCAAGTTCGTTGCGGCGCGCTTCAAGATCTTCCTTTAACTTCTGGGCTGCGCCGAGCTTATCTTTTTCGCCTTCCCAGCGCTCCGTCAAGGCGCGCGAGCGCTCATCGAGGTCGACAATCTCTTTTTCGAGACTGTCTAGCCGCCCTTTGGAGGCCTCGTCGTCTTCTTTGCGCAGGGCTTCGCGCTCAATCTTCAGTTGGATCAAACGGCGGTCAATTTCGTCTAACTCTTCTGGTTTGGAATCGACCTGCATGCGCAGCCGCGAGGCGGCCTCATCGACCAGGTCAATGGCCTTGTCCGGCAAGAAGCGATCAGAGATATAGCGATTAGATAACGTCGCGGCCGCAACAAGTGCGGAATCTGTGATCCGGACGCCGTGATGCAGCTCATACTTTTCGTTCAGCCCGCGCAGGATGGAAACGGTATCTTCCACCGTTGGCTCATCAACGAACACCGGCTGAAAGCGGCGCGCTAAAGCTGCATCTTTTTCCACGTGCTTGCGGAACTCATCCAACGTCGTGGCACCAACACAGTGCAGCTCCCCGCGGGCGAGCGCGGGTTTGAGAAGATTGGATGCATCCATAGCACCGTCCGACTTACCGGCACCAACAAGGGTGTGCATTTCATCGACAAATAAAATAATGCGACCGTCTTCTGCCTGCACTTCTTGCAAGACCGCTTTCAATCGCTCTTCGAACTCACCGCGATATTTAGCACCAGCAATCAACGCGCCCATATCAAGCGCCAACAGACGCTTGTTTTTCAAACTCTCCGGCACGTCGCCTTTGATGATGCGCAGCGCTAAACCTTCGGCAATGGCTGTTTTTCCAACGCCTGGCTCACCAATCAAAACGGGATTGTTTTTTGTCCGCCGTGACAGCACCTGCATGGTGCGGCGAATTTCTTCGTCACGTCCAATAACCGGATCCAGCTTGCCGCTTTCTGCCGCTTCTGTCAGATCGCGCGCATAACGCTTCAGTGCATCGTAAGCCTGTTCCGCAGATGCGCTGTCGGCGGTACGCCCCTTTCGCAATTCATTGATGGCCTGGTTGAGCTTGTCAGGCGTCACTTTGGCAGCCGCCAAAAATTTGCCAGCCTGACTCTCCGTTTCAAGTGCCAAGGCGATCAGCAACCGCTCTGCGGTGACAAATTTATCGCTGGCTTTGTCGGCAACTTTCTCAGCTGTCTCAAAAACGCGTGCCAAATCGGCAGACAGATAGAGTTGATTGGCACCGCCGCCAGACACCTTCGGCCGCTTCGCGAGTTCGGCTTCAACGTTGGACAGCGCATTGGCGACATCGCCGCCAGATCGCGTAATCAGACCAGCAGCCAGCCCTTCGCCATCCTCTAGCAGAACTTTGAGCAGGTGCTCTGACGTCACCTGCTGATGGTTTTCACGCGCAGCTAAACTCTGGGCCGACTGCACAAAACCCTTTGCCCGGTCGCTATAGCGATCAAAATTCATGGAACTCCTCCTCAGCGCTCAGTCCCAGCCCCTATTGGCAGCAAAGACCATGCCTTCATCGCAG
>JAHZKN010000348.1 GCA_022600335.1 Alphaproteobacteria bacterium | reverse complement strand
GGTGCTCCGGTCAAGATGCTTGTCGAAGGCAAGAGTCGCACGGGCGGACGCAACAACGACGGTCGCATCACAACCCGCCACATTGGTGGCGGGCACAAGCAGGCCTACCGCAAGGTTGACTTCAAGCGTCGCAAAGCGGATGTGACGGCGACGGTTGAGCGATTGGAATATGACCCGAACCGCACAGCTTTTATTGCTTTGATCAAGTATGACGATGGTCAGTTATCGTACATTTTGGCGCCGCAACGGCTAGCTGTTGGCGACAAAGTGGTGTCGGGCGCACAAGTTGATGTCAAACCGGGTAACGCCATGCCGTTGTCGGCCATGCCCATTGGTACCATCATTCACAATGTTGAATTGAAGCCAGGCCGTGGTGGTCAGATTGCACGCTCTGCCGGTGCGTTTGTTCAACTTGTTGGGCGTGACTCAGGCTGGGCGATTTTGAAGCTGAATTCCGGTGAAACCCGCAAGGTGCGCGCTGACTGCATGGCGTCGGTTGGTGCGGTTTCAAATCCAGATCACGGCAATGAGGTGATTGGTAAAGCTGGCCGCGCACGCTGGCAGGGCAAGCGCCCAACCGTGCGCTCGGTTGCCATGAACCCAATTGATCACCCCAACGGTGGTCGAACCAATGGTGGCAAGCACTGGGCGACGCCCTGGGGCAAACCCACTAAGGGTTACAAGACACGTAGAAACAAAGCGACGGACAAATATATTGTTCGCTCGCGTGCGAAGAAAAAATAGCCAAACGGCTTAGGAGAAAACAGTGGCACGCTCAGTGTGGAAAGGTCCGTTCGTCGATCCCTACCTTCTCAAGAAGGCGGACAAAGTGCGCGAATCCGGCCGTAACGAAGTGATCAAGATCTGGAGCCGACGCTCGACGATCTTGCCACAGTTCGTCGGGCTAACGTTCGGTGTCTACAACGGCAGGAAGCACGTTCCCGTTAGCGTCAACGAGGACATGATTGGCCACAAGTTTGGTGAGTTCTCGCCAACGCGGACCTACAACGGTCATGGTGGCGATAAGAAAGCGGTGAGACGATAATGGGCAAGTCGAAGCGCGAGCGGGTTCTGGCTGACAATGAGGCCATGGCCATTTCTAAGAACCTCCGGGTCTCGCCCCAAAAACTCAATCTGGTTGCCGGCTTGATTCGTGGCAAGAAAGTCGATCACGCCATGGCCGATCTCGAATTTTCGCGCAAGCGCATTGCAGTTGATGTGCGCAAATGCGTGATGTCCGCTGTTGCCAATGCAGAGAACAATCACGGCCTTGATGTCAATGATCTTGTCGTTGCTGAAGCCCACGTCGGGCGCAACATTGTGATGCGCCGTTTCCATGCACGAGGTCGTGGTCGCGCTGCGGTAGTTGAAAAGCCATTTTCGCAGATAACCGTTGTCGTGCGCGAAGATGATCCTGCTGCTGCCACGGCAAAGATTGACGACAAAGCAAAGAAATCTACCAGGTCAAAAGCAGACGAAAAAAAATCTGCCGACAAACCTGCTGTAAAGACGGCGCCTGCCGCAAAGACAAAGGCGAAACCGGCTGCAAAGAAAAAACCCGCTGCCAAGGCAAAGGCACCAGCCGCTAAGGCTAAGGCATCTGCGAGCAAGCCTAAGACTAAAAAGGAAGCCGAATAATGGGTCAGAAGATTAACCCCGTTGGCCTTCGCGTCGGCATCAACCGAACTTGGGACAGTCGCTGGTTTGCAGGCGGTGCTGAATATGGGCGTCTTTTGCATGAAGACATGGCAATGCGCGCACACATTATGAAGCATCAACGCGCTGCCGGCATTTCTAAGGTCGTTATAGAGCGTCCGCACAAGAAGTGTCGTGTCACCGTTCACACTGCGCGTCCGGGCGTTCTGATTGGTAAGAAGGGCGCAGATATCGATAAACTACGCGGTCAGCTGGCTCGCCTCACGGATTCAGAAGTGCACCTAAACATCGTTGAAGTGCGCAAGCCGGAAATTGACGCCACGCTGATTGCTGAAAACATTGCGCAGCAACTTGAGCGTCGTGTTGCGTTTCGCCGTGCCATGAAGCGTGCTGTGCAGTCCGCACTACGGCTGGGTGCGATTGGCATTCGCATTAACGTGGGCGGCAGATTGGGTGGCGCTGAGATTGCTCGCACAGAATGGTATCGCGAAGGTCGCGTGCCGCTGCATACACTGCGTGCCGATATTGATTTTGGCTACGGCAAGGCCAGCACGGCATACGGCATCATCGGTATCAAGGTTTGGGTGTTTAAGGGTGAGATCATGGAACATGATCCCATGGCCTCTGAAAAGCGTGTTCTGGATGCCCAGGAAGGGGCCGGACACCGTCAGCGCCGCGATCGCTCAGGTGGTGAGCGCAAGGCCAACGCCTAAGAAGTCAAAGGGTTTGAACGATGTTGTCTCCGAAGAAATTCAAGCACCGCAAAGTGTTCAAGGGTCGCATCCATGGCGCAGCCAAGGGTGGGACGTCACTGAACTTTGGGTCGCATGGCCTTAAGGCAATGGCACCTGAGCGTGTGACGGCTCGTCAGATCGAAGCTGCGCGTCGCGCTATCACGCGGCACATGAAACGCGCTGGCCGTGTTTGGATCCGGATCTTTCCAGATCTTCCGGTCACGTCAAAGCCGGCTGAAGTTCGCATGGGCAAGGGCAAAGGTGCTGTTGATTTTTGGTGCGCACGCGTAGCGCCCGGCCGGATCATGTTTGAGCTTGATGGTGTGCCTGATGATGTTGCGCGTGAGGCGCTGCGTCTTGGGGCTGCCAAGTTACCGATCTAGACACGTGTGGTGACCAGGATCGGTTAGGCAACGTTGGACGAATTTACTTAGCGCGGCATTCAACGCGGAAT
>JAHZKN010000347.1 GCA_022600335.1 Alphaproteobacteria bacterium | reverse complement strand
GGGATTAAAATCTTAGCCGGGAGTTGCTGGTGAGTTTTAATTGTAATACCCCCTTGGTTTGATATGATTAACGATCAATTTTGAAGGATGCTTATGTTGAAACACCGTCAGCTCTAAGCTGCCACCACCGAGATCTCCACAAATGCCGCGCGGGTTCAAGAAACCCATTCGTATGCCTTGTGCAACAAGCTCGGCTTCTTTTGCTCCGGATAAGATTTCTATCTCTGTGCCGCAAATAGCCTCGCCCTGCTTGATAAACTCTGCGCCATTTTCGGCTTCGCGAACAGCAGCGGTAGCAATCGCACGGAGATTCTTTGTCCCTAATATCCGAGTGATCGCACGAAATCGAACCAGGGCAGCGAGCGCTCGGGCCACAGCTTGGTCGCTAAGGCGGCCTGTGCTTGCGACCTCCTTGCCCAGCCCACACAGTACTTTCTCATTGAACAGTGGAGCCGCCGCTCTAACAGCGCCCTCATATATAACCAAGCGAACCGAATTTGAACCAATGTCGATGACACCCAACGGTTCTAGGTCGACGGCCATGCGGCGTTCGCGAAAGAGTTCGAATACGCCTGCCAAGAGTGCCCCACTTAGGTTTTGGCGCGCCGCGCGAAGCGCTTAGGAAAGTTGTCTTTCAATGCCTGACCGCGGCCAGACAGAGATGGCTTGGTCATGAAATACTTGTGCGCGTTGAACAGCTCTTCTTTTGCCCCTGGCACGATTCGGGTCGCGGAACCATCTTCATTCAGCGTCCAACTTTGTTGGTTGTCGGTAAGATTGGCGACCATAATCTGATTTAGCACCTGTTCATGCACTGTCTCATTACTAAGTCGCACCATAGCCTCCACGCGTCTATTGAGGTTACGCGGCATTAAGTCGGCTGAACTGATGTACACAGCGGCCTCAGCAGAGGGCAATCTATGGCCGCGACCAAAGCAATAAATACGAGCATGCTCTAAGAATCGGCCAATGATGCTCTTGACGCGGATATTTTCTGAGATGCCTACCATCCCTGGCTTTAAGCAGCAGACGCCCCGCACCACAAGATCAATCTGAACGCCCGCCTGGGAGGCCTCGTAGAGTTTGTCGATAATATCTGCATCGACTAGTGCATTCATCTTCATCCAAATAGTGGCAGGCTTACCAGCCTTTGCAAAAGCAATCTCCTCGTTAATGTGGTCCACAATGCGTTTGCGAATACCGTTTGGACTTGCCGCCATCTCTTCCAGATCGCCTGGCTCACCGTATCCGGTGATAAAATTCAATATGCGCGCTACGTCGCGCCCAACAGCGGGACTTTTTGTGAACAAAGACAAGTCCGTGTAAATCCGCGCCGTCTGTGGGTGATAGTTGCCGGTGCCTATATGACAGTACGTCGCAAGCTCGTTGCCTTCTCTGCGCACAACCAAGCCAAGCTTGGCGTGTGTTTTTAGTCCAATAAAGCCATAGACCACGTGCACACCAGCACTTTCCAAATCACGTGCCCAGCGAATGTTGGCTGCTTCATCAAACCGCGCTTTCAGCTCGACAACCGCCGTAACAGACTTTCCGGCTTCCACGGCTTCCTTCAAAGCTTCTACAATCGGAGAATCTCTCGATGTCCGGTACAGCGTCCACTTAATCGCTAAAACATTTGGATCTGCAACAGCCTGACGCAGATACTGCAAAACGACGTCGAAGCTTTCATAAGGGTGGTGTACGATAATGTCTTTGGCACGAATAGCAGCAAAGCAATCGCCGTTGAACTCTCGGATACGTTCCGGAAAACGCGGATTATAGGGCTTGAAAATCAGGTCCGTGCGTTCTGAAGTGATAATCTGAGACACGTCAGACAATGCCAGTAAGCCATCTTTCACAAAGACATCATCTTCGCTCGCTTCAAGCTCTTCGATAACAAATGCCTTGAGATCTTCTGGCATCGACGCTTCGATCTCCAGCCGGATGACATCACCTCTACGGCGGCGTTTGAGCAAGGTCTCAAACGACAGGACCAGATCTTCAGCTTCTTCCTGAATCTCAATGTCACTGTCACGCAGGACCCGGAACGCACCTTGGCTTTTTTTGTCAAAGCCATGAAACAAGGTTGAGATATACATGCCGATCACTTGCTCCATGCGCATAAAGCGCTGACGCTCCGCATCACGCTTCTTATTTGGAAGGTGGATGAAGCGCTGCAGGTGTGCAGGAATGGGAACCAGCCCATTCATGGTCTTGTTGTCATGGCCACGATGCATGGCAACCGCGATCGTCAATCCCTGATTTGGTATGAACGGGAACGGATGAGCAGGATCAATTGCAATCGGCGTTAGGACCGGGAAAATATTGTCTAGAAAATGTTGCTGCAGCCACGTCCGCTCCGCTCGGGTCAGGTTTTCCGGCGCAACAATTTCGATACCAGCTTCCTGTAGGAGGCCATGCAATGCGCGCCAACAAGCTTGCTTGTCAGCCACCAATTGCGCTGCAAATTTGTTGATCTCTGCCAACTGGCGCGCTGGCGTCAGGCCATCTTGGCTCGGCGTCGTCACCCCGGCCTTCACCTGGCCGTGAATGCCAGCGACACGCACCATGTAGAATTCATCAAGATTAGACGCTGAGATCGACAGAAAGCGGACCCGCTCAAGCACCGGGTGCGTGTCGTTCATTGCCTCTTCCAAAACGCGGCGATTGAATTGCAACCAGGAGAGTTCACGATTGTAGAAGCGGTCGGTATTCTTTGCGCTGGAGCTACCCTTTGTTTTCTTGTTTTTGGCAAGGCCGTCCTTTGTCGGAGCCGTCTTCGTTGCCCGCACCTTACTCTTTGCGATACTCATCTCGCGCTCCCATGCAGCCTCATATTTGTTGAACTGCAATGCCTGTATAACAACAAGATGACGGCTTCGTCAGCGGTCACTGCTGGTCTCGATCTTCACCTGTCAATCCTCGTCCATCCCAAGGCTGGTCAGGGCTTCGGCCGCAACGGCCCTGGTAATCCGGCGCTGACGCGCCAGCGCCAGATCGTCGACGGCCTGAACAACCCGACTTGCTGCTTCCATTGAACGCTCCATGCGTGTTGCTAAATAGTTAACAACGTGCGGCTCGATCGGAAGCTGACGGTCTCCAAACAACTTTATCAGAACAGCCTTGAGTAAGGGTTGATCTGGCATCGAAATCTCGACAACGGGCAGGGCTCTGATCCGAGAGCGCAGATCCGGCAGCGAAATTTCAAGTTCACCGGGAGCCCGACGTGCGGTTATCAGCACGGAAAATTGCGTTTCACGCGCCAAATTAAGAATATGGAATAAGGCCCGTTCATCAGCGAGGTTGGTGTCTACATCTTCAACCACAACAGCCTGACGCGCACCAGGCTGCGGGATATTCGCCTCGTTGAGGTCTGCAGACGATAAGACATGTGCGCCAGATCGCAGTTGCCAAACATGTGCCAGGTGGCTCTTTCCACACCCCTGAGGGCCAACAACAACGGCAGCAGAATGTGGCCAATCCGGCCATGTATCAATCAGATCAACTGCTGAAGCGTTCGATGTACTGACAAAGAAATCTTCTGCACCCAACGCCTGGCGGTGCGGCAAATTCAAAACCAACTGTGTTGGACCGCTGGTCTTTTCGCCACCGATATTAGGATCATCATCCTTTTTGTCATCTGCTGGTGAGCCCTTACTCATGACGGGCGACGGCCTTTTGCTTTGCAGTCATCCCCGTGCTGCTTTTGGCACCTTTGTAGAAGGAACTACCAAGATAGGCTTTGAGCAAAAACCGAACTACGACACCCAACGCTGCCGCCAACGGCACCGCGATCAAAACGCCAACCAAGCCGAATAGATAACTGAAGACAAACAAAGAGAAGATCAACCACACCGGGTGCAACCCAACTTTGGAGCCAACAATCGTCGGAGACAGATAAGCGGCGTCAAGCGCTTGGCCAACACCGAACACACCAGCGACAAGCACAATCGGCATCATCTCAGGCCAATACTGAATGACAGCAAGCGTCGTTGCCGTAATAATACCTGTTGCCCAGCCGACAAAAGGGATGAATGTCAGAATGCCGGTGATCACACCGACAAGCAGTCCATACTTGAGTCCGAGTAGGCTGAGAGCGAGCGCGTAAAACGTCCCGAGAATCAGACACACAGTGCCTTGACCACGAATAAATGCGGCAACAGCATCATTCACATCACTTGCCAATTGACGAATGGTGTCAGCTTGGTCTCTGGGCAACCATCCGTCGATCTTGTTCAACATCGGATACCAATCGACAAGCACGTAAAACATGACAACCGGTGTTACCAGCAACAGCGTCATAAAATTGAATATCGCAAGACTTCGATCCCACAGAGCCGTTGCCAACCAACCAACAAGGCCGCTCACGTTTTCCGCCATCGTTTGCGAAGATTTGGCCAGGCCCTGCTCAACCTCAGGGTAGCGATCCCCAAGGCGCGCACGTGCCCAGGCCTCGAACAAATCTGTAAATCTCGAAATTTCGCCCGGCAGTGCTGCAGCCAATTGCTGTGCCTGCGCAAACAGCAATGGTGCCAAAAGAACAATCGCTGCTGTTACCAAAGCAGCAACGCCGCCGACAATCAGCGCTGATGAGAAAACGCGGTTGAGCCCAAGCGCCGACAACCGATCTGCGATGGGATTGAGAAAATACGCTAGAACAATGCCGACAACAAAAGGCAGCAAGATATCTTTGATCAATGCGATCAATAGGATCAGCAGCACAAATGCGCCGAGCCAGAACCAAATATGGCGTTCACCGCGCATCACATCTCCTCTATGTGAACTGTTTCCAAGTTAGTCCCGATATTATGTGTGCAATCAAGTACCACAGCCACCATATGCAGGCACGCTCTAGCCTGACATATGTCGAACCCATTGGCGCAGATACGCCCCCAACGACAGAGCCGTTAGAACTGCAGTCGCCCAGATGAGCACAAAACGGACAGTCGCGAGCCCCAGATCGAAGCCAAGATCTGCGAGAACTGCGCCAGCCAACAGAATTTGCGCCACGGTGTTGGCCTTGCTGACCCAAAGCGGATTGATTGCGACCGGATGGTCAAGCAGCCAAGCAAGCACGACACCAGCGACAATAAGAATGTCACGCGAGACCACACCAATGGCCAGCCATGATGGAATTTCTCCAAGCACGCCCAGCGCAATATAAATACTCACCAGAAGCAATTTGTCGGCAAGCGGATCGAGATAGGCGCCAAGCTCCGTCTGCCAACCAAACCGCTTGGCTAAGAAGCCATCAATACCATCAGAAATTCCAGCCACTAGAAAGACGATGAATGCGGCACCGGTCTGCTGAGAAATAAGAAGCCAGAAAATGACCGGAACAAGAATCACCCGGCCAAGCGTAATCAGATTTGGGATATTCAATGGCTATCGTCTTTCATTCTCGCCGCCCACCCATGCAATCTCGGCGCTGTTGTGTACGCCTAGATGTGAACTACTTATCGCACACTATGAGATGCAGCAGGCGGCGGGCAAGCGTGCAGTCTGATCCCCGATGAATCTCAGCAACTGCTGGGTATAGCCCACCTCCGCGGCCCAGCCCAACCCCCAGTCACCGTATCGGGTGCACTTGCGCGGTCAGACATAGGATCCAGGCGCATGGTGAGCTGGGACGTGCTTAACACAGCCGGTGCAATTGAACCCACGTTACTGGCGTGGGATTGACCTCCACCGCCTAAAAGCGCGAGCGCAACAGCCACGTATTACCGGATTGCATCATTGACAACCCCTGACCGGCAAGTGCTGCAGCAAGCGTTGGCGCGCCACCCGGATAGGTGAGCTCAACGTTGGCAGCCCGTGGCGACACGGCGCCAATCCTAACGTCCTCGACCCCGGGCGTATCCAACAATTGGCGGCGCATCGTATTCCACTCATGCAAACCAGAAAATGAGACTTGCAGTGCAATACTAGTGGCGGGTCCAGAAAGCGCCGAAACACCGCCGACGAATTCAGCTTTCATCGCTTTCCAGCGCCCCTCCAGAACGCCAAGAGAGACGACCGCGACCAGTTCCAATGCATACGACACATCGCCATCTACAATGCGATAACTGTGGCTCCAGTTGATTGGTCCAACTGCGTCGCGTCCAACGACTGACACATGCACTTTCTTTGATGCTCGATCGACTTCTGCAACAACAAGAGCAACTTGTTCGGACTGGTATTCTGTCGCCAGAATGCGTTGCGCATTGCCATCAGCAGCAATGGCCATCGCAACAGTATCAACATGAATGACGGGCTTGAGAGGCTCGACCCGCAATGGACTCAAAGAGTTCTTTAGATCCAGATCCTGCCACGTTGCATTCCATCGTGCATCTGTTTTGCCTTGCTCCTTTGCCCCAAACCGCACAATGGGGACCACAACCGTTGTTGGTGCTTGCTCTTCAATAAAGGGAACACCTTGGCGACGCAGTAAATTGCGCACCTCTTCAGCACGAAAAGAAAAATCGAGACTCGCGATGTATTCGGTGGCCGAGTTGCGTTCCGAACGAACCGAGACACCATCAACGAACGCTTCTGCATCCGCTTTCTTGAGCTGGGTGATACGGCCATATGCAGTTACAGGCACCAGACGCTTTAGCAGTGAACGAAACGCTGCTTTTTTTCCCTCAGCAAGCGCCTTGTTCTTCGCGGCAACTGCGTTTTCGGCGCTAGCTTCCACGGGATAATTGCCAACTGTAAAGGCGGCATTTTCCGCCATCGCAGCATGAGCCACAGAGATCAGAGCCACTACGACGCAGCCTACCGGTCCAGCTAAGTCCCTTGACCCAAACCTCATGCCCTCACTCCTCAGTCTATTGTTCTCGCACCGCACTGCGATATCATTGTGCCTGAAACGCACCTAGGCGACTATTGCCCGGCCGCTGTGGAACTGGTACCACGCCGCCAAATCCTGATGAGCAATCCGGCGAAAGTACGATGGCCACTTGATGATCGCTCAACTTACACGGGCATGCCGGTTCTACGACCCAGTTGCGACCCGCCGGCGATACTTTGGTGCTAAACTGCGTTAGCCTCCGATTTGCTGTAGCCATAGTGCTACCTAACGAGACCGAACCACCGAGCAATGACCAAATCTTCAGCGGCTGGCCCCTCTCCCATCACGTACCGTGATTCTGGTGTTGATATTGACGCTGGCAATGCCCTTGTCAAAGCCATCAAGCCACTCGCCAGCGCAACGGCACGCTCTGGTACGCTCGGCACCGTTGGCGGCTTTGGCGGCTTATTCGATCTTAAAGCTGCTGGTTTCAATGACCCGGTTCTGGTGGCCGCCAATGACGGTGTTGGCACCAAACTCAAAATTGCCATTGAGAGCGGACTACACACGACGGTCGGCATCGATCTTGTTGCCATGTCCGTCAACGATCTCATCGTGCAAGGCGCTGAACCACTTTTTTTCCTAGATTATTTCTCAACTGGAAAACTTGACACCGATACAGCGACAGACGTTATCGCAGGTATTGCAGACGGTTGCCAACAAGCTGGTGCCACCCTGATCGGCGGAGAGACAGCCGAGATGCCCGGGCTTTATGCTGAGGGCGACTATGACCTCGCTGGTTTTGCGGTTGGGGCCGCTGAGCGAGGCGCTCTTCTGCCAACGTCTGATATTCATATCGGCGACGTGCTCATTGGTCTTGCTGCATCCGGTGTGCACTCGAACGGCTTCTCGCTCGTCCGGCGTATTGTTGAAGAATATCGTCTCGCTTGGAATGATCCGGCGCCGTTTTCGCCCGATCAAAATCTAGCCAGCGCACTGCTTACGCCAACGCGTATCTACGTCAAACCCATTCTCGCCGCGCTCAAAGCAACAGGTGGCGCCGGAACCGCGATCAAGGCGCTTGCGCATATCACCGGGGGTGGTCTCGCAGAAAACCTGCCGCGCGTGTTGCCTGATACAGTGGCAGCACATGTTGATCTTGCAGCTTTGCCTGATCTCCCAGTATTTCGTTGGCTACAGACCAGCGCCCATCTCGATGATGCAGAAATGCTGCGCACCTTTAACTGTGGTGTCGGAATGGTCATTGTCGCGGCACACGCGCAGGCACCCGCTGTCCTTGCAACACTTGAAAAGGCTGGTGAGACCGCCTCTGTGATCGGTGAAATCATCACCCCGACCGGAACCAAAAGTGACGCGAAGGGCAAGGGAGAGACCTGGGCTGTTAGTACCAGTGGCAGGTTGTCAAACACGCTATGACCCAACGCACCGGAACACCAAAGCGCCGGATTGCAATTCTCATCTCTGGCCGTGGCTCCAACATGAAGTCCTTGGTCGAAGCTGCAAGAACACCAAACTATCCAGCAGAAGTTGCGATGGTAGTTTCCAATCGCCCAGACGCGCTCGGATTGGAATGGGCGAAAGCGCAAGGACTGCCAACGCTGGCCATGGACCACACACACTATGAAGATCGCGCACATTT
>JAHZKN010000346.1 GCA_022600335.1 Alphaproteobacteria bacterium | reverse complement strand
TCGGCAGCCTGAGCGAAAAGCTTCCCAGAGTTGATATGCGCCGTTAGTATCCGGCTGCAAATCAGGTGCCGACGCCTGATTTGCGGACCAAAAAGGATGCAGTCCCGTGAATGCTTACGCTGCTTCGCCGGAGAATTTTCCGGCCCTGGTGCTCAACGCTGACTTCCGACCCTTGAGCTACTACCCATTGTCGCTCTGGAGTTGGCAGGAAGCGGTGAAGGCTGTGTTCCTGGATCGTGTCAACATTGTTTCAGAGTATGAGCGTGCCGTTCGGAGCCCCTCACTTGAGCTCAAGCTACCCAGCGTTGTTTCTTTGAAGACCTACGTGAAGCCGGCACTCTATCCTGCCTTCACTCGATTTAATGTCTTTTTGCGTGATCGCTTCAGCTGCCAATATTGCCATGCCCGCGAAGACCTAACATTCGATCATCTCGTCCCACGCTCGCGCGGTGGCTTAACACGTTGGGACAATGTGGTGACCGCGTGTGCACCGTGCAATCTCAGAAAAGGAAACCAGATGCCAAACGTTGTTGGCATGCTGCCAGCGGCGACACCGTACCGGCCAACCGTTTTTGAATTGCATCGCAATGGCCGGTTATTCCCACCCAACTATCTGCACGATAGCTGGTTGGATTATCTCTATTGGGATACCGAGCTGGAGCCTTAGCGGTACCAGCACATTCTTCTGCAGAATGTCAGCGTGCACACGATCCTGCAATGCGCCTGCGCAAAGCAGAGGGAATGCCAGACACTGGTTTCCATCCGCGGCAAAGATTGCCGATTTTGCCTGGTTTCGTTGCAGCGCCCGGAAAACAATAGAGCCCGCGGCCGTCAGACTGCGGAGTGAACTGCACACCCCTGGCGCTGCCATCTTTCGCCCCAAGACGCGACCCGAGATAATTAAGCGCATGAATGCGAGCCCGGCCTGCAGCAGCACGCATCGGTTTTGCTTTGCGATGCATCTGCGTCAGGGGAATGACTTCAATGGCCTGTGTGCTTAATGCACCTTCAGCGTTGCGTACCAAATGCACTTTGGCAAAGACGCCAAAATCTTTACAGATACCTTTGCCAGACATATTTGCTGTCCCGTGATGCAAGAAATTACCAAGCCCATAGAAGATGACCGAGGTGCCAGCAATTTCAACACCACGCGGCACATGGGCATGATGGCCAACAATAAGGTCAATGCCGTGCTTGAGTGCTGCTTTCTTTCGCCAATCCCGAATTTGCATTGCATCGGTTCTGACCCGACCTTCAAGGCCGTAGTGAATAGATAGCATTTTGTAATCGCTATCCGTCTTCTTTAAGCGATCGACGATGAGATTGAAGTCCTCATCAAAGCGATAGGCGATCTGACCCGGCTTGGTGTCCCCGGCGCGATGGCGCGCCAAATTGTTAGTAACGATACCGATGGCAGCAAAACTGATTGCCTGACCTTTTACAGGGATAATGGCCGGCCGACTGGCCTCTTCGCGATTCATACCAAGACCGGCTGCTGCTTTCAGCCCTGCGGTGTTTAACTGTGCAACGTGGCGCAGCGTTTCTTTCAGGCCAGCGAGGCCATAGTCCATGGAATGATTGTTGGCGAGGGAAAATACATTGAAGCCGCGTTCGACAAGATGGCGGATGCCATTGGGGTGCGTGCGAAAATGAAACGGCCCACGTTGCCCCTTTGTGTCGCGCCTCAGGGAATTTTTGTCGGTGACAATGGTTTCTATGTTGATGAAGTTGAGATCACCATCTACGTGTGGCGCAATGCCGGCTGTTGTATCCGCCCAAGTTTGGAACTGGCCATGGCGGCGCACACCTCTGGGCTGCACTGCGGCATGATTGGGACTAAATCCGGTATCACCGCCAAGCGTAATGGTGATCGTACGGTCAACAAGCTCTGGCTCAGGCACAGCGGTTGGCTCAACTGCATAGGTTGTCCCAGAAAACACCACCAGCATGCAGCCGATAAGGGCGTGGTTAGCTACGACGTTGATCGATCGGTAGGTCAGGTGTGTCACAATCTAAAGGTCCTAATTTTCACGCGAGACAAAGAACATTTTGCGTTTGTGCCTGAACTCAGAGCTCAAGCACAAGTCCTGCAAAATACAAAGTATGCGAGATACGCATAGAACTGCCTCACGCTGGCGACGTTAGTCAACCATAGCCACAGCACGAAGATGGCATGATTTTGAATTTGCAGTGTTTGATGCGGAAGGGGCGCTTGGCTCAGCCGCGCCCCGGACTGAGCAACCAGGCTGTCAGCATGACGAGGAGTACCGCTGCTGCCGGTACCAAGGCAGCCGCACTGCCCATCGCCGCGACAGACGCCGTTGCCGCACAACTGATTGACGCAAACGCCTCACAAAAGGTCGACGCCTTTGACGCAACTTGTCGGCGACGGAAATTGGATCGCTTCGATTGTGCGCGAAACCAAAGTTGAATAAGGATGGCACATCCAGCCGCCAATAGCGCTCCAACGAACGTCACCAGGGCACCCCAAATGGACATCAGAGCAATGCCAAGCGCTAATGGCGTTACCAACGCCATGACCACCACCAAAACGGCGGAAACTTTGGCTGATGTCATCGCAAACGCGCTCACCGGCGCCGTTGTCACCAGGTCTGGTGCGTCTTCACCAGAAATGGTGAGCCAAGCAAGGCCGCCCGCCAGCTGACCAACAGCCATCACGATCACGGGCGCAAGAATGGCGGGCATCGCCATCGCGTTTCCGAAATTCACCCATAGCATCAATGCGGGTGGAATGAGATAGAGAACCTGCATCAACGTCTGAGAGACAAGCCAGGGATCACGGCCCAGCAACACCCATTCCTTGTGCATTAAAGCTTGACGGGTAGATCTTGGTCGGAATGCGCGGCGCTGGCGGGTATGGCGCACCGTTTCAACGGAAAAACTCTGTGCAGAGAGGACGGTTTGTTGAAATCTCGCAGCACCAACCCAT
>JAHZKN010000345.1 GCA_022600335.1 Alphaproteobacteria bacterium | reverse complement strand
GTTTTGCAAAAGGCGCAAAAGGACTTCAAAAAAACGTGTGCAGGTACATGCGGGACCTCTCACGTGCACCTAAAACCTAGATTGCGACACGCACAGCGCGGTCAATATTGATCCCATGTTCATCAAGAACACAGCGATATGCCAATGCCTCGACACCTGCAGCTTGGGCGTCAGCAAAAGCTGCCGCGTAGTCCGGGTCAATGTCGTTTGCCAATGAGAACCGCTTCGCGTCTTGGCGTTGGATGAGATACACCATCACCGCGCGGTGGCCTTCTCGAACCATGTCGGAGAGTTCGCGCAGGTGCTTTGCCCCGCGTGTGGTGACCGAATCGGGAAACTCTGCGGCCCCATTTTTGCGCGATAGATGCACGTTTTTGATCTCGACGTAGCAGCGACCTTTGTTGGGATCGTCGAGTAATATGTCGATGCGACTTGATTTGCCGTACTTGACCTCACGCTTGAGCGTTTCATAGCCGATAAGGGGTTTAATGCGCTTGGCTTCGATGGCCTCAGCCACAATTTTGTTGGGGTGCGAGGTGTTTATGCCGACTAGGACTGGGCCGTCCCCCATATCGTTTTCGACCATTTCCCAGGTGTGGCGATATTTGCGCGTCGGACTGTCATGCTCAGACAGCCACACCGGGACGCCTTCGTGCACCAGCCCTAGCATCGAACCGGTATTTGCACATGAGGCTGTAATGGTTTTGCCTGTGTCGAGGGCGACATCGGCCAAAAATCGTTTGTAACGTTTGATGAGGCGGCCGCGCACAAGTGGAGAGGCAAATTTCATGTCTTACACATCCCATTGGGTCTCTTGAAGCGATGGTTCACACACAGCGTGTGTGGGAGTTAATTGCCTAGCGGGCCGTGAAGGCAACAGGATTTTTCCTGAATTTTGTGGAAAGCGGTTTTCACTGACCCGATGCCCCATTAGGCTTTCCTAAAACGTCCAGTGCAAGACGAGAAGACTGGTTTTGAGTGTAGGTCAGCCTGATGCCCACAACTGATATCACTGCCGCTCTCCTGATTATTGGCGATGAAATCCTATCGGGGCGTACCAAAGATAAGAATATCGGCACACTCGCGGACAACTTGACGGCGCTTGGTATTCGGCTTTTGGAAGTTCGCATCATTGCAGACGACGAAGCGGCGATCGTGACTGCGGTCAATGCTCTGAGGGCGCGCTTTACCTATGTCTTTACGACAGGTGGCATTGGCCCGACGCATGATGACATCACCGCAGAAAGCGTTGCCAAAGCGTTTGGCGTATCCATAGACATTGACCCGCGTGCCGTGGCGCTCATGGAACCAGAATACCAACGGCGCGGATTGGAGTTAACACCAGCCAGGCTGCGCATGGCGCGCATTCCAAAAGGTGCGGCGCTGATTCAAAATTCGGTTTCAATTGCGCCGGGTTTCATTATGGAGAATGTGATTGTCATGGCCGGTGTACCATCCATCATGGCGGCAATGTTCAACGATGTGGCTCCGACGTTGACGCAGGGTGCGCAACTCTTTTCCAAGACATTGACCTTAGCGCGCGCGGAAGCAGAAATTGCACCGTACTTTTCAGCGCACCAAGACAAATATCCGGATGTAATCATGGGCAGCTATCCGTCGTTTCATGGCGGAAAATACAAAACTGAACTGGTGCTGCGCGCCGTCGATCAAGATTTGCTGCAAAAAGTCGCCGATGAGCTTGCGGCACTTCTGACTGAAAAAGGCCTGCTTTAAGGGTTTTTTGGCAGCGTTTTGCGCGATTATTGCTCTTGCAACACTTTGCCACAGCTCACTGAACACAGTTCTCATATTTAGTGCCGCGCAACTTTGCCCGTTCTGGGCAATCGCGTGATGCCGCAATTTCAGTGGGGGTGGCATCGTGGCGGAGCCGTGTTGTCAATGCGCGCCGGAGGCGCGTCTTCACACCGGCTCTGGGGGGACACGTCAGGCAAGGGGCCACCTTATGCAGATGCTTCAGCGCGTGCGCGCAATTTTGCGCGCGGTTTTTTCTTATGCTTCCGTCAATGGCGTATTGAGCGTCGCGATTGCGATTGCTGTTGTGCCGGCAATAGTGACGGTGACGGGCACGTTTCAAGCCAATGCCAAAACGCCGGGCAGCACCTATTGCTTTTATGGCAAGTGTCACCGGGTCAAAACAATTGCCGAAACACAAGCTGTAGTCGGCAAAGCTGTCAGCTTGCATACGTCGTACTACGATTCCTGTCACCGAGATCGCTATAACCCGTGCGGGTTGACGTCCTCGGGCGAAAAATTTCATGCAGATCGCGCCGACAATGCGGCAAGCCCAATCTATCCTGATGGAACAAAGCTACTTGTCTGGTCACCACAGTCAAAGGACGCGGCCGTTATTCGCGTCAATAACGCGGGCCCCTATTGGGGGAACCGCAAGCTTGATGTGTCACGGGCGCTAGCTGAGAAACTTGGATTCACGGATCGCGGCGTGACAAAGCTGGAGGTGCGTGTGCTGTCCGCACCGACGAAGTCGGAGGCACGCTACAAGCGCAATCGGCGTTATGACAAAGTGCACGGCCCGATTGGGAAATTTGATGACATCGATGCAGCCCAAAAAGGTCTCGCGGTGCTGCTTGCTTTTGACGCGATGGCGACCTCAGTGATGGCGCCTTCGGTTGGCAGCGTTGTTGCTGAAGTCGAACGCCCATTTGAAGTTGCAGCATTGGCAACGGAAGGGCGTGCGTTTGCAGAGGTGCAGCCAGAGTTGCAGCGTTGGCCGGTTGTGATGCGCCGCTTCGCGTCCATCACCTGGCCGGTGGTTGACGACCCTTCAACGCGAAATCAGGCTACGGCGTTGCGGATTGCTGAGGCGAGCACCGGCTCCTCCGTTCTGGCGCGCCAGGCACGAGCTGGTACTCAGTCGCTCACCTGGCCGGTGGTCGCAGAGCCGCCAGCGGCAAAGCCTGGTCGTGATCTGATCCGCGTTGCCATAGCCTGGCCAACGGTTGCAGGACCGTCTCTGAAGGTGTCTCCAAAACGCGCTGAGCGTCGCCAACGCAGGGCGAAGGCCGCAACAACAAAGCAACGCAAGACTGTGCGTCGAAAACTGCGAACCGCTTCGGCTAAAAAGAAAGCAAAGCGCAGAGCATCGTCGCGGACCCGCAAAGCAAAAGTCCGCACGGTGAAATCCAAACGGCAGCGAAACAGAAAACCGCAGTCCAAAGTGGCGAACGTGGCAAAGAAAAATACCAAGCCGACGCTCAAGGCTGTTGTGAAACGGCGTGTCCGTGCACCAAAGCCGTATATCGCGACACGGCATATCCTGCACCGCAATTTAGGACGCAGTGCTGGGTAGGACCGATCGAGAGCTGGGTGGTGCTAGCGGACCAGCGCCAGGCGGCGCAGCAACGACTTTGGCTTTTTCTCGTCTGTGTCTGTGTCGTCGTCTGAGGCGTCCGCGTCATCTTTGGTTTGCTCTTCGCCCGCCGCGTTAATATCGCCGTCGCCTGCATCCGTATCGGCTGCGTGCAAATCTGACTGTGCGTCGTCTTGTGCCGCATCGGGGTCTTTGGATTTGTCGAGACCTCGTGGGTCGATGCCATCGTCGGCAGTTGTGTCTTCGTTGTCCGCGCTGTCTTCGTCATCCGGGTCAGTTTTGTCTGACGCTTCAGCTGCGCGATCAGATTCTTCTTCAGAGGAAGCGCTGGTCGCGTCGCCGTCTTCTTTATCGTCAGCGCTGGAAGCGGTGTCGTCATTG
>JAHZKN010000344.1 GCA_022600335.1 Alphaproteobacteria bacterium | reverse complement strand
TGCTAGCTGGACTAGCCGGCGCATTGCGCGCCGAGCACATTTCGATGCTGGAACCACTTAAGCCTGATATTCTGGGTTTTCGCGGCGCTTTGTGTCACAATCGGTGTCGTCGGTCGGAGATTGATCCTGTGGCCGTTGTGAAAGTTCGCCAATTGATAGGGGCCTCACTTGCCAGCCCGTCAAAAGAGACCGTTGAGGTGCGCGCATCATGACCCAGCAACGGTCTCAAATTGAAACAATAGATGCGCGAGAGAAGGGTGACCGACACTCAGATCGTGCCGACTGTATCTTCGTGCGTGACTATGTCATTGACTGCAATATTGGTGTATACGCAGAAGAAAAGGGTGTTACACAAAAAGTAAGATTGTCGATTGATGCAGCACTGAGCCCAAATGTGCGATCGAAGCACGATGAGATGGAAGAGGTTCCGTCCTATACGGATATTCTTGACGCGATCGATGCTATCACCTCGAAAGGTCACATCAATCTTGTGGAGACATTTGCCGAACAGATTGCTGAGACTTGCTTAAGAGATCCGCGGATCGTTTCCATCTTTGTCCGTGTTGAAAAATTGGAACGTGGTCCGGTGCGCGGAGTAGAGATTACGAGACCGAAAGCTGATCATGGCAAAACATCGTCATAATCATCGCACGCCACTAAGCGACGGACTGACCGTTGTGAAATTGGGCGGCAGTCTCATTAAGAGTGGCGATGCGGCCGCCCATCTCAAAGTTGTGGCCAAAGCGCGGGTGCCAGTCGTCCTTGTTGCCGGTGGTGGCGCGTTCGCGGACGAAGTACGCCGTCTACAGCGCACTTTACAAGCTTCCGACAAGGCGGCGCACCGCATGGCGATCTTGGCAATGCACCAAAATGCATTGGCCTTGGCGGATTTACAGCCCGAGTTGAAGCCTGTTGAGACAATTGCCGATGTGCGCCTGGCGTTGCGTTCCGGCCGTGTGCCAATTTGGTTGCCGTTAAAGATGTGTGACCGCGATCGAACGATTGCACGCGATTGGTCTATCACTTCTGATGGTTTGGCGGCCCGTCTTGCAGAACGACTTGGTGATTGTGATGTGTTGGTGCTTAAATCGCGGTCAGTTCCTGCGACGGCGGATGCGCACGCGCTTGCAGCAGCAGGCGTCGTTGATCCTTCATTTGCTGAAATCGTTACGCGAGCTGAGCTCAACTGGCGCATTTTTGGCCCTGGAGAGGAGCACGAGTTTGCAGCACGCGTGTTGGCACCCAGGCAGCATGCGATCCATGTCGGCAAGGCCTATGATCATTCTGTCATATATCGATCGACAAGCCGCCAGCGACGTGCAACAGGACGTCGCTAAGAATGCCTTCGTCGCAAGCTCGGCTGTCGTGTGCGGTCAGAGCATGACCCCCTTCCAAACTGTGGAGACGTGGCTTTGATGGCTGAAAAGCTGCTGTTTCTCACCGGGCACCTTGCAGAACGACGGCTAAAAGAAATTGTCGCGGCGCTTGCTCCGAAAAAAGCGGCGTGGAAAGTGCACAATTTGGGCATCAAGGTTGCTGCCTTGATGACCGAGGCAATTGTTGAAAATCGGCTGAAGACGCCGCTTGAGGTTGAGCGTGTCATTGTGCCAGGGCGCTCGCGTATGAACCTTGAACGGTTATCAGACCATTACGGGGTCGCGTTTGAGCGCGGGCCAGACGAGATAATTGACCTCCCGCAGTACTTTGGTAAGGGCGGAAAACCACCGGATCTTACCCAACACGAT
Source organism: Alphaproteobacteria bacterium (assembly GCA_022600335.1). Taxonomy (GTDB): domain Bacteria; phylum Pseudomonadota; class Alphaproteobacteria; order Rhizobiales; family Hyphomicrobiaceae; genus JAHZKN01. Next base: position 6,746 of record JAHZKN010000344.1, on the reverse strand, counting down.
TTACGCATTTTTGCCGAGATTGTCGAAGCGCCGGAGCTTAGCGTTGATGATATGGTTGCGCGTGCGCGCAGCTACGCAGGCGCGGGCGGCGATATCATCGACATTGGCTGCCAACCGGATGTGCCATTTCCGCACCTTGAAGAGATGGTTGATGCTCTAAAGCAGGAGGGCTTCACGGTCAGTGTCGATTCCGGCCATGAGGAAGACTTGCGTCGCGGCGCGCAGGCAGGTGCGGATTTTGTCCTGAGTCTGGACGAGACCAATCTAGATATCGTTACAGGCACAAAGTGCATCCCAGTGCTGGTTCCAAAACCTCATGGGGATCTTGCTTCTCTTGTCCGAGCCATCGATAAGGCCGAGAAGGTGGGTCTGAAAGGGGCGCTGGCCGACCCTATCCTCGATCCCATCCATTTTGGCTTCACGGCTTCGCTCGAGCGCTACGCGGAATTGCGTCGGTTGCGCCCGAAGGCTGAGATTTTGATGGGTACTGGCAACCTGACTGAACTGACCGATGCAGATAGCCAAGGTGTGACAGCTGTGTTGCTTGGGATTTGTTCAGAACTGGCAATCCGCAACGTATTGGTCGTTCAAGTGTCGCCACACACACGGCGCACGATCCAAGAGCACGATGCAGCCCGTCGCCTGATGCACCGTGCGAAAAGTGACGACAGTTTGCCCAAGGGATATGGCGGCGGGCTTTTGTCGTTGCATGACCTAAAGCCCTACACGCAAAGCAACGCCGATGTTGAGGAATTGGCAGCGGCCATTCGAGACAAAAACTTCCGCATTGCTGTTACAGAAGACGGGGTGCACATTTACAATCGAGACGGGCATCACGTTTCGCGCGATGCGTTTGCGCTGTTTCCAAAACTCGACGTTGAGCACGATGGAAGCCACGCGTTTTATCTTGGCTATGAGTTAGCCAAGGCCGAGATAGCCGCCGGACTTGGCAAACGCTACAGTCAAGACACCCCAACGGACTGGGGCGTGGCCGCCGATAAGAAACATGAAGATCTAACACAACACGCTCCAAGCGGTGCTACGCTTAAGGCCAAAGCGCCCGCGAAAAAGCGCAAAAGATCCCCAAATCCCTCCAAGACCACGAAGTCCAGAAGAAAAACCTAAGTCCATTTCAGAGCGCACTGTTCGCCTGCATCTGAAACGAAATGTGAGCTAATTTATGCCGAAGATCGTCGAGACCATCGTGACAACGACCAACGCTCAGGGGGACGCGCATATCGCTCCACTTGGTCTGATCGAAGATAGTGCGTATTGGGTGATTGGCCCGTTCAAACCGTCACGGACTCTTGATAATTTGCGCGCGGTACCGTTTGCGGTCGCAAGCCATACCCAAGATGTGCGCGTGTTTGCCGGCTGTCTCACCGGCCGTAAAACGTGGCCCCTGAAACCTGCGACCAAAATCGACGGCCACTATCTTGCAGCGGCGCAGTCGCATTGGGAACTCAAGGTCACCAGCATTATCGAAGATGACACACGGCCGAAGTTCAAATGTAAGTTGGTGCATCAGGAGATCCATGCCCCGTTCGAGGGTCTCAACCGGGCCCAAGCTGCAGTGCTTGAATGTGCGGTGTTAGTTTCGCGGTTGCATATGTTGCCAGCTGAAAAGATCGAGGCTGAATTGAAGTACCTTGAGATCGCGATCTCAAAGACAGCAGGTGCTGAGGAGCTTGAAGCCTGGGGCTGGTTGATGGAACGCGTTGACGCCTGGCGCGATGCGGCGGCCAAAAAACCTTAGGAGGTTGGCACTTCGGGGCCTAGAGAGCTGGACCGGCCTCTACGAGATGGGCAAGTGCCACGGCCGGGGCGGCATGTGTTGCTGCGCGCTGGCAGCTTTGGTCTGCGTTGGCCAAGGTGCCAAATTCTTTCACAGGACGGCCAATGCGGCGGGCAAGCACGCGTACGCTATCGCAGCCGATGCCAGCTGCGATGATGGGTGCCGTGATAGCTAAGTTGGCGCGGGTCAGAATCCGTAACAGTTCATTCTGAAGCGAGCGAATCTGAGCCTCCCGTATGAATGCCGCCGCTTGGCGCCAATCCTCAAGGGAACCGTCGTCGCCATCTCTACCAAACATGCGTGCCAGGCGGTCAACGCTGTCCTCAAGGCTCTTTGAGCGTCCATCCGCGGTTTGATGCAGGTCAGTCCCGTCGGGAAGCTCACTCAACACGCGACGGACGTCTGCCATGGTTGCAAGGTATTCGCGCGCCAAGCCTTGCCACTGCCCTTGGAATGGCGCGCGTGTCGTGACACCCATCACCGCCGTTCGTGTGAGGCCTGTGTATACCAACTCCCCGCTTGTCAGCCGCTCCGCGTCGCTGATGCCGATAGGGGCTGGTTTGCCGTCTTGCAACAGGATGATATCAGCGGTTGTGGAGCCGAAATCAATCAACACACCATCTGCGATTTTGGATGCTGCGAATTCAGCACTGGCGAGAAAGTTGGTCGACCCGGTGTCTGCGGGATGCGCGCGGGCCGCGGCAGCATCGCCAAAGCCTTTTTGTCCGAGCCAAAACTGTAGCGTGTTTCCAAGTTTTTCGCTTAACACGTCAACCAGCGTGGCAACGCCCGTCTTGCGATCTGGGAACAGATCGGACAACTCGCCGGTCATCGTGATGGCAATCCTATCGGCAGACGCTAAGAGTGGTTGGGTGGCAGCTAATGCAGTATGGAGATGTTTCAAACCTCGCCACAGCGGGCACGCAAACTGTTCAACACTGGAGATCTGCCCGCCATTTGCGAGCGCAACCTTGAGATGTGCCCCTCCAACGTCAAGGCCAACCGTTTGCCACATGTCATGATCCCGAATTCCATCCACCCAACCATAGCCTACGTTACAACCCGACACGCGTCATCTAGAGCTCGCTGATGAGATTAATCCCAGTCATTGATCTGAAAGGTGGAGCCGTTGTTGCCGCCGTTGGTGGAGCGCGCCGACACTATCGCGAGCTGCAATCACCACTCAGTGCATCAGCAACGCTGAGCGGTGTCAGCGCTGGGCTGCAAACGCTTTATCCCTTTGCGGATCATTATGTTGCAGACCTTGACGCTATTGCAGGTCATGGAGACCACACGGGCGAAGTTTTTCAGTATGCGGCGGCGCATCCCAATCTGCGTGTTTGGTTGGATGCAGGGATTAGAAGTCTTGCAGCGGTAGAGGTCGCATCGGTGCCCGCAAATATCCATCTGGTTGTCGGCAGTGAAACACTCACCGATCTAGCGGCATTGAAGGAGCTGAAAGCGGCGTTCGCTGAGCGGCTGCTATTGTCCCTTGACTTTCGCGGCGACAACTTTCTGGGCCCAGTAGATCTTTTGCAGCACCCTGAGACGTGGCCAGGCCGCATCATTGTTATGACGCTGGCGCAAGTCGGCGCGCGTCAGGGACTGGATCTGCCAAAAGTGATTGAAATTTTATCACGTGCAGACGGGCGTGACGTGTTTGCAGCCGGTGGCGTGCGTCATCTGAGCGACATGAAAACCTTGCACGATTTGGGAGCAAAAGGGGCTCTGGTTGCGACAGCGCTGCACAACGGCCAAATAAAAACCGGCGACCTCCAAGAGATCGCCGGTTTGTAAGTCTATACGTGAATCCTGAGGCTGGAATACCGTCTCAGGTCGTTAGCCGTTCCAACGGCCAGAAAGCAGTCTACCCAATCGCTGAAGCAGACCCCCCTTCATGGGAGGGGCAGAGTTATTGTTTTCGTCGCCCTGCCCAGGATGGTTTCCGCTTCAAGATTTGGCTGCGCCGAACGGATGCGCTGCGGAATCACGCTGTGCAGTGGCTTCTGCCGCGGTTGGCTTACCAGCAATTGCGCGCGCAATCGCTTCTTTGGTTGCGGTGTAGTTGTATTCCTGGATCTTTGCGTCGTCAGCAGCTTCCCAATGGATGAAGACACCAACGCAAACATAAACGTCGTCAGCTTCATCAGCAGGGATTACGCCTTCAGCGACGGAGTCTTGAACAGCCTTAGCCACGCCATACTGAGCCGGGCCAAACATTTGAACGGCTTGGCGTGCGTCTTTGATGGTCACTTTGTTGAACATGCAGGTATTTGGCTTACAAGGCAGGTTTGGTGCAATGACAGCCAGCAAAGACGTAAAGCCGTCTTTGTTGTTGGTCAGCGAGTTGCAGAATGCTGTTTCTGCTGCGCTGCCGCGCGGGCCGATAAGAAGGTCAATGTGAGCGACTTCATTGCCGTCGCCGACAAGTGACTCACCAACAAGAACACGATTAATTTTGGCCATTATGGAGTATCCTCCCGTTGTTGTATCAAACGAAAACTGCCGACACCCCGGTCAATCCAGGGTTGAGAGCCGGCAGCGGGCGTCCCAAACTATCCTTGTTTTCAACATCCAGCGAAATTGGGTCCGCCGAAGGGGTTGTCCAGATAGATGCGCAGCGTAGCGCTGGCCCTAGATAGCCCTCCTCATGGCCCGAGGGCAAGGGGCTTTAGGCCTTTCGTGTGCGGCAAAGCGGCAGTGAGCAGGCCGGCAAACACAGTGGCCACGACAAAGTCGGCGGTGGTGCCCGGGTTGAGGCCCTCGGCCTTGAGCTCCTGGTCAAAATCCAGCAACGCGCGATGCGCTGCGGTCCCGCCCGGCAGCGGGGCCCAGTGGGGGCTGAGGGCGCGCGCGCGCTCCTGCACGCGGGCAGCCTCGGCGGCGCCGAATTTGCGTCCAATGTGGCTATCTGGGAAGTCCTGCAGCATTTGCATAAATAGCGTTGTGATGACACCGGGATCGGTGGCTGGCGTGTCGGCCCCGGCGTTCTTTTGCGCGCGTGCGAGAACGGGCAAATGATGGGCAAAGATGTGCTCGAAATCCGTTACATAAGCAAAAGCGATCCGGTCGAAACCGCTTGCAAGCTGCATCGCCTCGAGGAGATCCAATTGCGGCCCATCGGCGGCGACATCACCCCTCGCGGGCCGGCCGAGCCCGCCCGGATTTGCTTTGCGGATGGCCGCAAAAACATCGATTGCATCCTGCCGGTCGCTGGCGTGCAGCAGTTGGGCCAGTTCCCCCTGCACAGCGCCCGCCTCCGTGGTGCGTTCGAAGGCGGCGGCGAGCGGGGCACAGAGCAGCACAATGCCAAGGTTCGTATTGCAACCTGCAGCCTCCAAACTGGCGTCAATCGCGCCCTTGATGCGCGCGCCAAGGCGGAGCTGTGGATTGGCAATATGAGATGCGGCAGCCTTTGCGCTGTTTTCAAATTGCTGGACGTCCATATCGTGGCCGCCGGCAAAGACGTGCACATTGCCAGGTTTTAGGGCGCGAAGTTCAGCTGTGCACGCGGCGCTGAATGCCCCTGCAATCTCTTCACTTGAAATCAATTGGGGGCGCTCAGCCATCGGCTGTGTTTTCCCTCAAGGTGGCGAGAAAGTCATCTGCCAGGGCCGCCGCGATATCGACCTCACTAACGCTATAAAGGCCTTTCCAGGCCGGGTTGGAATTGATCTCAAGCACCAGCAAGCGGCCCGAGTTGGGATCTTGTATGAGGTCAACGCCCGCATAGTCCGCACCAACCGCTTTGACAGCGCCAAGGGCAAGGCGCGACATGTCTTCTGTCAGATTGAGCGGGGCTGGCTTGCCACCTTGGTGGACATTGGTGACCCAGTGGGCGCCTTCACGCGCCATTGATGCCAGCACGCGCCCTTTTGACACAAACACGCGCATATCCGCGAATGTGTCTGCGCCATCATCGCGCAAATAGTGCTGCAGGTAGTAGACCTGCCCCACAGTCTCGGAGCACGGTAGCTCATCGGGCGAATTGGCGCGCAACACGCCATTTCCCTGGCTGCCAAACAGCGGTTTAATGACAAGCGGTTTGGCAATGGCCTCAGCATGGCCGAATGCGCGCTCTCGCCCTTCCATCACGCGTGTGGTTGGAACCGGCAGACCTGCGTTTTGAAACAAGAATGTGGCTGTTGACTTATCCACGCAGCGTTCAATGGTTCGGGCATCATTCCACACCATGACGCCGCTTGCGCGCAAGGCATGCAAAATGCCAAGCCGAAAGGTAATTTGTTCCAGGCTGCCCGTTGAGATGGCGCGCACAAAGACACCGTCCGGCAGTTGCCCATCGAACCCTGGAATATCAAGGCCTGACTTAAGGCGGGTGTCGAACGCACACGCGGTGAGCGTGGTCGTTACGACCTCATGACCACGCGCATTGAAGGCTGCAACAAGCTGGCGCGCATGCCAGTCGCCACCACCCTCTTCAACAAACAAGACCAGGCGTTTGCGTTTTTTGTTATTTGTTTCAGGCGAAGCTGGCATCGACAATGTCAGGTGCGAGTTTTCCGGCGTGGAAGGATGAGCCTGTTTCAACATTTGATACGGTCACCAGCGCCGGGCTGAATAGCATGGCGTCAATTTTGTAAAAGTCGCCTTCCACCTCTGCAAATATTTCAGCAAATGGCTTGCCGTAGGCCTCGGAGCCGGATGATGGCAATTCGTTGGCAAGTTTCTTGGCAGCTTCATCGCTTCCTTTGACAAACAACTGCACCTTGCCGCCGTAAATAATCGCGTCATTAGTGCGCCCCATAGCTTTGACGAAATCTGGTGCGGGTGGGGCTATTGGGGCAACGCCATAGCCATCAAGGATATTGTTGAGGTCAAAGTGAAGGGCGTGAGCCTTGTGGAGGCCGACTTCAAGAACACGCGCTGCAATCTGCACGGTTCCTGCAAGACTGCTGGTCGGGGCATAAAGCACTGTTAAATCCCGTGTGTT
>JAHZKN010000343.1 GCA_022600335.1 Alphaproteobacteria bacterium | reverse complement strand
CGCTCGCCCGCAAAAACAAGTGCTGTTTCAAAGGAGACGTGTTTGTAGGTTGTTGGAATTGCCAGGAACCACGCGAAAAGCGCGGCGACAGCGGCCACTGTGCCGACAATGGGTTTGCGCTTGTTCGAAGCGTTTCTGGAGGCGGTCATTGGCCAGGGTGCCCAGAAATCTCTAATTTTTGAAAGACGGAGCCACGACCACAACATGCGCCAGAGACGCTCATTATGATGTGGCAGAACTCGAAGAATTTAGTCATAGATAACTCAGCGTCCACAGGCAATATCTGTTTCGCCGTTTTCAGCATTCGGTTTTGTATTCCCGCTTAATGGCAAGCAGCCTGAAGGCAAATTGGGCCACGAGTGTGTCTAAAGCCTTTCAGACTTAAGTCGAACCACCCGCCCGCCTATAGGCGAAGTCTGTTCCGTGACCGCATACGCCAGCGTGTGCCCGATGGGCTTCCTGCGCGGCCGCCGGAGATGGTTTGATGTAACAGAAGCACTGGTACCACGCCAACGGTGACAATTGCTAATGATCCGAGTGCGGCTTGTTCGAACTGTTCAAGAGACACCAGGTTATAGACGTGGGTGGCAAGAGTTTCAAAGTTAAATGGCCTAAGCAGCAATGTTGCGGGAAGCTCTTTCATTGCGTCCACAAAGACCAATAAGGCTGCTGCGCCGATCGCCGGCCAAAGCAATGGCACGTGTACCCGCCAAAACGTAGAAAGGACTGTTTCTCCGAGTGCGCGAGAGGCAGCATCCAGATTAGGCGAAATCCGCTCAAGGCCTGCATCAATGTTGGCCATCGCCACAGCGACAAAGCGAATGACGTAGGCAATCACCAGTGCCAAAATTGTGCCCGAAAAGATTTGTCCGGTAGAAAAACCAAGCGCCGCCTCAATGGTGCGGCTCAGCCATGTATCGAAACTTGCAAGCGAGAATAGCAAGCCAACTGCGAGTACAGTACCTGGCGCGGCGTAGCCGAGTCCGGATATCCAAACAGCCGATTTGAAAAAGGGGTGCGATGACACACGCCGCGCATAGGCGACAGTCAGTGCCACTGTCACAGTAGCCCCCGCACTAATCGAAGCTAGAAAAAGGGAATCAGCCGTTGCGGACAAAAAACCGCTCTCCACAGCGTCAGCAAGATGGGCCGATGCATGCTGCATCAAAACCAGAACCGGAATTGCAAACCCAATTAAGAACGGCAGCGCCACGAGTGCCAACGCAGCATAGCCTCTGATACCTGACAGTCGCTCAAATGGAATGGCGCGATAACGGCCGGTGGTATGATGACTTTGCGCCCCCTGCCTGGCAATGCGTTCAAGCACCAGGATCAGGGTGATAAACACCAACAACAGACTTGCCAGTTGGGCGGCACCAGCGAGGTTTGAACGCTGCAGCCATGTGGCATAGATGGCGGCTGAGAAGGTCTCGACGCCGAGGTGTTGCACAGCACCCAAATCATTAAGGCTTTCCATAAGGACAAGAACGACACCTGCAGCAATGGCCGGTCTGGCAAGCGGCAGGCCTACCGACCAGAATACGCCCATCGATGTGCGCCCCAATGTGCGCGCGACCTCCAAAGCACAGATCGACTGCTGCACAAAACTGGCGCGCGCGGTGAGATAGACATACGGGTAGAGAACACTGGCCATAACAAAGATAGCGCCTGGCAGCGAACGCACATCTGGGAGCCAAGACTGTTTGGGAGTTTGCCAACCAAACAGATTTGCAAATGCGGATTGAACCGGGCCTGTATAGTCAAGTAAATCGACGTAGCAATACGCCACGATGTAGGTCGGCATCGCGAGTGGCAACACCAGCAAATAGTCAACAATGCTGCGCCCTGGAAACCGATACATTGTCACCAGCCAAGCAGCAGCGGTGCCAACGCAAATCGCAATCAAGCTAACGCCTACACCAAGGGCCAGCGTATCAAACAGAACATTAGGCAGTACCGAACGTGCCAGGTGTGGCCAGATGTTGTCTGTTGGTGTGAGCGCAAGATAGAAAATCGTCAGCAAGGGCAACAGAATGAGCGCTAGAATGACTGACACTGTGATCAACCACGCGCGTGGTGCCGGATCCTCACCCGCGCTGAAACCGCTGCGTTTGAGCGCCTTTGTAAGATGGTTGAAAAGTGCTGCGAATCCACCAGTCTTTGCCGCTGGTGTTCCGTGGTTACTTGTCACCGACTCAATCCCTTCTGCATCCACAGGTGGGGTGGTGCTCTTTATTGTTCACCCGCACACCAATGACCGAGGACACGGTTAAGAATTTGGTCCTGAGTTGTAATTGACTTCATCGACCATGCGCGAAGCGTCCCGCCGCAACTTGCCGATCTTTTCAAGCGGCAGCGGATCGGCTTTGAGCGCCCCCCAGCTCTTGACGATGTCTGAGGCTTCAACGCCAGCGACCACAGGGTATTCGCTGATCAACTCAGCATAGATCTTTTGTGCAGCTTTGGAACTGAGGTATTCGATAAAGCGGGTACCGTTTGCAGTGTTGGGCGCGTTGGCCGCAAGAGCGGCTCCAGAAATGTTGACGTGCGTGCCGCGACCATCTGCATTTGGAAATAGAATTCTGACGGCATCCGCCCACGTTTTTTGTTTCGGGTTCCGCATCATGGCGGCCATGTAATAAGAGTTGCCGATCGCAATGTCGCAAACACCGGAGTAGATATCGCGGACGCCTTCTCTGTCACCGCCAGCCGGTTTGTGAGCCAGGTTCGCTTTCAATCCCTCAAGCCACGATTTAGCTTTGTCTCTGCCGTGATGGGCGATCATCGAGGCAAACAGTGCCACGTTATAAGTGTGTTGCCCCGAACGCGTGCAAATGCGGCCGCGCCACTTTGGGTCTGCAAGGTCTTCGTAGGAGATCGCATCGACTTTGACGCGCTCCTTGGACGCATAGATCACGCGCGCGCGGCGCGTCAGGCCAAACCAATGGCTGTCGCTATCTCGTAGCTGCTGCGGGATCGCGGTGGCGAGGGTCTCAGATGTAATAGGCTGGGTAACGCCGGCGTCCTTGGCCTGTGTGAGCAAGCTAAACTCGTTGGTGAGCAGCACATCTGCTGGGCTGTTTTTACCTTCAGCTTGCAGTCGCTCAATGAGACCGGACTTGGCATAGATCATATTGACTTTGAGTCCGGTTTCAGCCGTGAAGGCATCAATCAACGGCTTCATCAAAGTTGGTTCGCGGTACGAGTAGATGTTGACGTGATCGTTAGCCCATGTCGCTGTCGACGTCATGGGGAGAGTAAGGGCGACAATGAAAAGAAAAATACGCTGGATGCGTGCAGTCACAGGAGCGCACCGGCATGGTGCGGAAAGTAAAGTCATCGTGTCCTCCAATAATCGAGGGTCAAGGCCCCGGTATCGGTTGTGGTGGTTGACTCTTTTCAAGCCAATTTCATAGGCGCATGATCAGCGCCTGTAGTTAGCAGATATAGAGCAGCCTACCCCTACGCCGTCAATATAAGCGCAGTAATTGCAACAGCTTAGAAGTGTTCTAATTTGCTGCACTCGGCTCATCTCAATGCACCGTTTCAATGTGCACACAAACAAAAACGCGGTTGGATTGCCGGGTTAGTGCGGTGCCCCTTAGGGCTCTCTAAGGCTGAACCGCGTCTGTTCGGTGTGGGTTTTGGTCCTAGACCGCGACCAGCCGCCGCAATGGAAAGATCAACGCAGCGGTCGTGCCAACACCGCGTTTGCTGTTGAACTCGAGCGTCGCCCCATTCGCGGAGGCGAGCTGTTGCGATAAGGCCAAACCGATCCCAAATCCACCACCCTGGCGGGGCTTGGGTGTCACGTTCGTCATCGCCGTCATGTGCCGTGCAATTTCCGCTTTGCTCATGCCTGAACCGGTATCGCGCACTTCCACACGAATGTCTTCGCCAAGATCAGCAAAAATTTGCGCTTCAATCCGGCCGCCAGCGCCTGTGAATTTGACGGCATTGGTAAGAAGATTGAGCACGATCTGCGCAACGGTTGTGCGATCCACCCTCAGTTGCGGTTGTCTCTTGGCTTCGACGAACTTTACCGCAAGATTTTGTGACTCTGCCAAGTGCCGAATGGTTGATACGCAGTGTGCAACGATTGTGTTGAGGTCAACAGTTTCGATGTGCAAGGGCGGTGGTTCAATGGATTTTTCCGCATTCGCAAGGCCTTGTTCAATGAGCGCCAACGCATGGCGTGCGCTTTGGTGAATGTCACGCGCATAGTCGCGATAGTGAAAGTTGTCCAGACTGCCAAGGCGCTCATCTCTGATCACCTCCGAGGCCGCTACGATTGCACTAATGGGGGTGCGCAACTCGTGGGCAAGCTTGGCGCGCTGAGTTGTCTCAAAGTCGGTTGGTGAAGGCAGCGGATGCGTTATTGGCGGCTCAGGGAGCTCACCAGGATTGTGATCGAGCACCGGTTGACCATCGGTTCCTGCGCGGATGCGGCGTGCGATCTCACGCAATATAGCAGCGTCGTCACGTGGGGGATGCGATGCTGTCGGGGTCACCGCTCCACTGTCTGGCGACATGGGCTCAGTTGTGCCAACCCCAGCCGTGTCGGCGGTGCGACGGGCCCGCGTCTTGATAAAGCAGATTACACGACCTTTAACGCGATACGCCGTTATCTGACAGCGCAAAGCCAAGGCACCTCTTGGCGTCCAGAACAACAGTGTCCTGTTTTGACTGCGCTTGGCTTTTTTCTTGTTCTTTGTTTTTAAGCGCTTTGCAGAAAACCTTCTTAGCTTGGCAAGCGCCGGCTGCGCGGTGTCGAGCGCGATGCCGTCACTACACAGTTCATCTCTGATCCCAAACAACGCCGCACCCGCACCATTAACAGGGATCAGGCGTGCAGCTTCAGCGTCCACCAACCACGCTGGGTGGAGCTCATTGCCAAGGTCGTGCCGCAGCCGCAGCAGTAGAGTCTCGAGGCCCGAGTCACTGCTGGGTGTCGAGCTTAGATCGATGTCTGCCATGGTCACTGTGTTCATCATGATTCTAGAGGCCGTTTATAGCCAAACGGTAGGGATTTGCCTGGATTGGCATTCACAATCCCGTTTCCAGTGCTGTTTTTGCTGTGTGAATCGTCTACCGATTGCATTTTTTAACGTATAGTGATCCCAACGACGGTGCATGTGACGGACCTACAAGTCTGGTGTGAAAAGCGCCCAACGGTTCAAGGCCGATCACGCGGAGGAGGACGCTGAATTGGCAGATGATCCACATAGTGATGTTTCTGAGTCTGCGCGCGAGACCGCGCGTCTCGACCTTGAACAGGCGCGTGCTGCATATTCACAATTTGCAGATATTGCGCGGCGCGCACGCGACATGGTGTCGGCATCCCAAGGAGCTGGCGTTTCCGTTACCACCATGGAGATTCAGTCTCGTGCGCTATATTTCGCTGAACAAAACGTCAATTCAAGCTTTAAGTATGCAGAGGATCTTATTGCAGCGACGAGCCCGGATGAGTTTCTTGCCATCCAATCGCGCTATTCTGAAGCGCAAATAAAAACCTTTGCCCAACAGGCGCAGGATCTTGATCGCCTGATGCGTGAAGCCTCAGAACACGATCCTCTGCAGATGTAAGGTTCTGGAGGCGGCTGGTGACGCCCTTCATTGGTGCTGCGCTTTATCAGACCAAACAATAGGCGATCGGCTGCGCTTGTGGGATCAGGCTGGGATCACTGCACGTCAGTGTTTGCCCGCCGACACGCGCTCCTTGCCTCGATCGGGCTTAAGCCTGTCAAATTCGCCTATCTTTAGCGGCGCGCGACACGGCGGCACTTGCCGAATGGGCCGCTTGCGGCTATCCCAAGGTTTGCGTGCGGTCTGAGACCCTGCGGCTGGAAAGAGATTTATCCGGCAGTCTATATTTGGGGTGCGCTTTAAGAGCATTTTCGCGCCTACAAGCGTTGCGAAACTTTGTAAAGTCGCACTGAAAACAATGGTATGCCGCCTTAGCTCAGCTGGTTAGAGCGCTAGATTGTGGATCTAGAGGTCCCCGGTTCGACCCCGGGAGGTGGTACCATTTCTGTCGCCATTTACCTCGGCGCCCCAGCATCACAGTCTTACTAAAATCAATGCTGCGTGAAATGTGGTTGTCGCGGCGCAGTTTTACTACAACCGTACGGTTGGTCTTTAAGAGGCATGCAGAGACCATATCGATTGCCCTATTTGGCCAATTGAATGCGCATAAGCTGTTGTAATTTTTGCCAATTTAGTAATCCGTGCTATGCCTTTGTTAACTCATATACCTTGTCTAGGTAGTGTTGTGGCGTCAATTCCATCAGTACGCGTAAGATCCCGTCTTAAGAGTTACGCAGTTGGCAAAGCCACGGACCCACGGACAATGACACGTAAAGCAAGACCCCCAGTGGACATGTTGCGGACGGTGGCGGTGTTCGCCATCACGGTAACCATTGCGATGTGCGCCGTGTCGTCACGTGCTCAGACCGTGCTTGCTGCAAACAAGTTGACCAAACTAACCGCACTTGAAGCCAAGACGGCCAAAGCGAAGACAGTGAACGAAGAAAAGCTGCCGCATCCGGTGGTGTATGTTCGCGACGTGTTGGATGACAGGATTGGCCAGATGATCATGGTTGGGTTCCATGGCCGGTCAGCGAATTCTCGCAATGTCAAAGAGATTGTAAAGTTGATTCAAGAGGGTCTCATTGGCGGTGTGATCCTTATGGAACGCAATGTAAAGAGCCGCGCGCAACTTACCAAACTGACAGAACTACTTCGCGCAGCCCGCCCTGAACTGCCGCCGTTTATTGCTATCGATCAGGAAGGCGGATCTGTTCAGCGCCTCTCCAAGCGGCGCGGTTTTCGCTATACGCCTTCAGCGGCCTCAATTGTTCGGCGCAAGACGTTGGATGAAGCTCGTGTCATTTACGGCGAACTTGCCCACGAGCTGGCGGAAGTTGGAGTTAACATGAACTTTGGGCCTGTCGTTGATTTGGCAATCAACAAGCGCAATCCAATTATTTCGCGACGTGGGCGTTCGTATGGATCAGATCCGGCGGAAGTGTCAAAGTTTGCTAGCGCGTTTATTGAATCTCACCGGGCGCATGGTGTGTTGAGCGTTGCTAAACATTTTCCAGGCCATGGATCGAGTTGGACGGACAGCCACCGGCGCTTTGTCGATTTAAGCAAGACATGGAAGCCGGAGGAACTTGAGCCATACAAGTTTCTATCGGAAGGCTCCGCGCCTGATTTTGTTATGACCGGACATTTGTTCCACCCTAACTACGGTGGCAAGGAACGGCTGCCGGCATCATTGTCAACGCTGGCGATTAGGGATGAATTGCGCGGAGAATTGAAATTCAAGGGCTTGGTAATCACTGATGACCTTGAAATGAAATCGGTTAGGCGCCGGTTTAAGCGCCAGGACTTGGTGCACCGCGCTGTTGAAGCCGGCAATGATGTTATTTTGTTCTCAGATCCCACCAAGAAAGACCATACACCGCGCCACAGTCATCGCTACATTCGTGATGCGGTTGACGATG